>JAFPZV010000198.1 GCA_017417085.1 Deltaproteobacteria bacterium
ATCCTCGACATTCGTACTTTCTCTTCGCCCTTCCCAACGCATACCTCAATCTCCTTGTTTTTGTGTGGATACAAACAACGTTTTTCCAAAGGAAAATCCGTTTGGGGCGCTTCCCCAAACCGTTCCTAGTCCAACAGACAGTCCGGCCGTTTGCCTTCAAAAATGACGGCGTAGCGCTCGGCAAGAAATTCCCGCGTGGCCTGCGCCATCGGCAACGCCTCCAGTTCTTCCGGTGCGAACCAGCGGGCCTCGCCGGCATCGTCCCCGCTGCGCGGGACAGCATTATCATCCGCCAGTTCCGCCAAAAAATCGACAATCACGTAATGAAAGCGTACCCTGCCCTCCTCGTCGCGATCGATAATTTCAAAGGTCTTCAGCACCAACGTGGCGCGCGTTCTCAGGCCGGTTTCCTCCAGCAATTCGCGCTCCGCAGCCTGCCTCAAGGTTTCGCCCAGCTCCACTGCACCGCCGGGAATCGCCCACAAACCGCAGGAAGGCGCCTTGGCGCGGCGGATCAGCAGCACCCGTCCCTTATGCACCACCACGCCTCCCACCGCAACCCGCGGCATCGTGGGATATTTTCTGTTCTCATTCGTCTCCATGTGTTTCCTCTCTGTCACCGAGATCCGCCCTCTCCCTTTAAAAGCTTTTCCCTCGTCAGTTCCAGCCTTTTCAGATGGCGGTAGAACGTCGCGCGATGCATGCCCAAAAGACGGGCCGCCTGCGAAATATTGCCGCCCGCCTCCTCGTAGGCCCGCCGCAGGCGTTCCGCATCCGGCACCGCAGCGTAACCAAGGGGAAAAGAGGTCCCCGATGCGGCGGAAAGCAGGGGCCGCGACGGAGGACCGGCGAGAATCGTTGCCGGTGTCTCAATCGGCTTGCGAAGGCTCAAGGCATGACGTTCATGCGCCCATTCCCTGAAGGAACGCAGTCCCACGACCTCTCCGGAAGATTCCACCAGCACCCGCTCCAGCAGATTGCGCAGCTCCCTGATATTGCCAGGCCAGAGGTAGGAGCGCAGGAACTTGATCGCCTCCGGCGTCAGACGCCGCACCTGCCGATGGTACTTGCGGTTGAGCGCCGCAAGAAAAAAATCCACCAGAAAGGGCAGATCTTCCAGCCGTTCCCGCAAAGGGGGCAGATGGATGCGCAAAACCGCCAGCCGGTGATAGAGATCGGCACGGAACTGTCCCGCAGCCACCGCCTGTTCCAGTTCGACATTGGTGGCGCAGACGATCCGCACATCCACCGGAATGACGCGCTCCCCGCCAACCCTTTCGACCACATGGTTTTCCAGCACCCGCAAAAGCTTGACCTGAACGGCCTGGGGCATATCGCCCACCTCGTCCAAAAAAAGCGTGCCACCATTGGCACGCTCGAAACAGCCGCGATGGGTTGTCAGGGCGCCGGTAAAAGCGCCCTTTTCATGACCGAACAGCTCCGATTCCAGAAGCTCACGGGAAAGGGCCGAGCAGTTGAGCGCCACGTACGGCGCCGCCGCGCGCGGACTGACCTCGTGCAGGGCCCGGGCCGCCAGCTCCTTGCCGGTGCCGGTTTCACCGGTGATGACCACCGAAGCATCTGATGGACCGTAGAGCTCTATTTTACGAAAAACCGCAAGCATTGCCGGACTGACACCGACCATGCCGTGAAAAACCGCAGGCCTGAGCCGATCCGCCGGAACGCTTCCCCGAAAAAAAAAACTGGATTTCCGAACTTTGCCCCGCAGAAGGCACCCGCCGGACTTCGACGTTGACTACCGTTTTCCCCAGCCGCACCGGCACGCTGCCCAGATCCGCCCCCCGCGCCATCACCTCGTCGGCCAATTCGAAAAGCGACGGTTGGGTTTCCGCCAGCAGTTCTTCCTCCGTTTCATCTTCTCCCGGGTCCAGCAAAGCCTCCAGACGGGGAGAAACCGCCCCGATCCGCCAGGCGTTGCCGTCAGACCACAGCGTAAGATCCGGCACTCTCGCCGGCAAATTGTCCCGTCCAACAATTTCTACCGCCGTTCCGGCCGGTTCCGACGCCAGAGCTCTCTCCGGATCGTTTGGGCAAAGCTCGGGAGTCATGCCGACTACATCTTTTTCAACTTGGTTTCAACGCTGTTGATCTTGTCCTGGATGCTCTGTTCCTTGTCCACCCGGGTACCGCACTTGATAATCGTGGAGATGCGCGGCGCACCCATTGCATGGACCACCTCATGGCACTTCTTCACCGCCGCAAAGACATCATCCCACTCGCCCTCGATATTGGTGCCATAGCCGTGCAACTGGGCATTCAAACCCGCCTCCCGCAGAATCTTCTCGCAGGCAGCCACATACTTGGAAACGGAGACCTCGCCGGTAATCGGCACCACACACAGATCCACAATCGCCTTCATCTCTTCCTCCACTTGAAAAAGTTTTCTTCCCCTGCCCCCACACATGGGAAGCGGGGATGTTTGGGCAAAACGAAAAGCTCCCGCCAACCAGGCGCCACATGCTCAATTCGGCACCAGAATCCGGGATTCGCGCTGGCGTTTCAGCTCCTTTGCCTCCTCGATCATCTTCTCCATCTGGTTGCCTATTGCCTCGGGAAATTTTTCTAGGGCCTCCATCAGGTGCCGCGCTTCAATATCACACTGCACCGGCACGATGTCGCCGCTGTTGGTGCGCACCTGGGTTTCGCCGATGAAGAGCGTCTTGCGGCGGCTGTCCGGACCGCCATCCGCCCGGATCGGCGTCAGCTGTTTAATCCGTCCCACCTTGAAATCGGTAAACATCTCTTCGCGATAGAGATTGTTGGGATCCATGGCAATCTGCAATCTGGCCTTTTCCTGTTCTCCACTCACGTCCTTGTTTCTCCTTTTTGAAAATAATGAATAAAAACAAATGCTTTTACCGTTCACCCTTAAGCTGTTTCTGCGTATTGATCACAATAACACAGCCGGGGCGTATCCACTGCATTACCCTGCGCATCTGGGCTTCCGGGATGGCAACGCATCCGCCCGTGTACGGATTGTAGCGGCCAAAGCAGTGCAGAAAAAGAGCCGAGCCCCGGCCCGCAGCGCATTCAGGGTTATAGCCCATGTTCAAAACGTACTGGTAGGGCTCCTGATAATCGACGATCCGCTCGCTGGCCTTCGCGTTCAAACCGGGATAGTTCCTGATGTCGACAAGTTCATTGTAGCGCATTCCCTTCCGCTCGTCGCCGGACCAGTAGATATTTTCGTCAACCTGCAGATAGGGCATATGGCAGCCCGGATCGGGCGCGATGCCAAAGGCCTTGTCAATCACAAAGGCACCAACCGGCGTTTTGCCGTCGCCTTCCTTCGTTTTGCCGAGACCATTTTTGCCGATGAAACCCGGAGTGGCCAAAACTTCATGCCACTGTCCATCTTCGGCTTTTTCATGCACAGAGATGGTCGCCGTGGTTTGTGCAAGCGCCGCGACCACAATCAACTGCCTTGCCGAACGCGCCTGCGGCAGACGGACCACCCATTCGGGGCTCAAAATGGCCTCGGAGGCTGGAGCGACGGCCGCTTCGGTACTCGTCAAAGATTTTACCGTTTCCTGTTTTTGTGCGCATCCGGCAATCGGGTAAAGAGTTCCAATCAGCACAAGACTCACAATCGCTTTTTCGCACAGCTCCCGCATGGTTTTCCCTCTTCCCATTTCATTTCCCTCCTTTTCCTCAAACCTTGTTCAGTATTCCTGGCCAGCCCACACGACACGGCCAATGATTTTAACCTCATGTTTTTCGCAATAAAAGAAACCATAAGCCGGATTGTCCGATTTCACCTGAATCCGCTCCGGTTCAACCAGTATCCGTTTGCAGTGCAGCTGCCCGCCATAGCTCATCACATACAGGCCGTCATGCAGGGCCGCCTGCATCCGCAAATCGATAAGCAGCACCGCCCCAGGCTTGATGGTGG
>JAFPZV010000199.1 GCA_017417085.1 Deltaproteobacteria bacterium
CGACCGTCACCCAGCGCCTGTTATGCCTGCGATTGGCACAAAGTCGGCGCTTTTGCGCGGGATTTGAGTATCTGCCGCGCTGTAAAAGACTTCTTACAAACAGAACCGCAAGCGGGGTCAGTACGATGGCGCCTGCAATGATAATGAATGTGCGCGGGTTATTGCCTACTTCCATGGCGAAATTTCTTTCCCATTGGTCATAGGGCGAATTCGCCTCCGGCACAGGGAACCAGGAAGGCCGGAATTTATACGAGGTGATCAACGCGCGCCTTCCCTCCACCAGCCTGCGCACCGTAGTTTTCTGGCGCCAAGCCCTGAGGATCTGACCGGAAAAGTTGGTCAATACCAGCATAAGGGAAAGGGCGCTCGCGCCGCCAAGGAGCGGATGCGACCAGTTGCGCTTGCTATCGCCGTTTCTGTCCGTTCAGATGGCCGGGTCGGCGTCAAGGCGCATAAGGCAGCGATAGAGAAAACGGGAGTATACGGCAAACAGTATGAGTGCCAACGCCCAGCCCGCCAGGCGCGTAAAGAACGCCGCAGAGAGGATTCCCTCGCCCGCAGTTTCAAATTCGGCGGGCGCCCAGATCACCTTCCAGGCTTTATAGAACAACAGGTCCGCGCTGACGAGCGCTGCCAGGGCGCAGACCGCGATTTTTCCCCATCCCGGGGCGCGCCGCCGGCAAAAGAGAATTAGTGCAAGCAGCATGAGCGCCATGGCGATAAAGCCCACATAGAAGGTATAAAGATTGATCTCGGCGTCGCGGGTCAGCAGGAACGCGTGCCTAACCGCCCTGTAGGTGGCGGCAAGCAGGCCAACGATCGTACCGCCAAGCATGATCAGCGTGCCCGTGCGCCCCGCGAGGGTTTTACAAAGGGCAAAAAACAGCGTTATCAGCGTGACGCTGATAAACAGCTGGAGCGTTACGTCATAGATGTAGTGCAGCACTTGATTACCTCCGAATACGGGCAGGCTTGTTTTTTTGAATCCTCACTAAGAATCAGGAAACAACGCGCTTTGTTTAATATCCTGAAAAATGTGAGGAACTATTTTTCAGCACAATTGCCGGAACGCGATCCCCCGCGGAACGCGCACCGGCAAGCTCTTTTTGGGTTTAAGCGTTCAGGCGCTTATTACCACTCCTGTACGTAGTACTCCCAGTTCGTGAACTCGACTTCGATGGGGCTCTCCCAGAAGCGGCCGCTGACGCCGGTCTCCGCATCCACATGCAGCAGATAGCCGTTTTCAGCGGGGCTGTGGATGGTGAGAAGCAGGGTGTAGACACCGTCGGTGTCCAGCTTGATGTTGGCGCCGTAGTGGGGGCCGTCAGAGGCCGCCATGGGCATGAAGGTGCCTTCGGACTTTACGTTGCCCTCAGCGTCAACGACTTTGTAATCGATGGTCAGGTAGGGAATCCAGTCGCCCACGCCGTAGCCGAGCTCGTTCTCGTTGGCAGAGATGTCGGCCTCGATGTGGATGTTAGCCTCTTCAACAGACAGACCGGAGGAAGCCATGGGCTCCATCACGACGGGCTGGAAGTAAACGGCGGCGATGTGAATAATGGAATCGGGTCCAACATCCTGCTCTTCACCGATGGGGAACTCTTCAAAACCTATTTCATCCTCGGCAACAGCCACGATTGCGAAAGCCATGATAAGGCACATAATGAGCGCTAAAAACTTTTTCATTTCATTTCCTCCTTTAAAATTACCATGGGGAGTACCGAAAACCAATCGGGAAAATTTATCATCAGGCAGCGGCCAAAGCGGGGTTATGACCGCCTCCGGTGACAGCGAATCATTTAGCCGCGCCGCCCTCATACTGCTTTTTGAGAATGGCGATCTTCTGGCGGTAGTGCGCCATCATGAAGGTTATC
>JAFPZV010000200.1 GCA_017417085.1 Deltaproteobacteria bacterium
ACGGCTGCTGGAAGTTCATACGGTGAAGGAGCAGAACGCGGTCACGAAGGAGCGGGAAACGGCCAAGCAGGCCAACCGGGAAGCCCAGGAGCGGATTCGGGAACTGGAAAATGGCAATGTGCAGTTGCAGGCGGAAAAGACCGAAAAAGAACAGGCCATTGCCGAGATTCAGGAACGGGCGGGTGCGCGCAGTGCCGAAATCGCGCCTCAAATTGCCCAGTTTGATCAACAACTGGAGGAAAAGCAGCAGTCCCGCGCCGTTCTTTTGGACAAACTGCCCGCACCGTTGCGGCGCCGCTATGAACAGCTCATTGAGCTGCGCAATGGGTCTGCGGTGGTTGCGGCGCGTGCCTGCGCCTGTACCGGCTGTCATATGCGTTTGCCTCCGCAGTTTTTCAACAGCCTCTACCACAGCACGGAGTTGAACAGTTGTCCGCACTGCAACCGAATCCTCTATCTTGATGCGTCGGAACCTGCGAAAAAATCTTGAACTTTTGTGATAAAAGCGACAAAACACCGGCAGGGCCGAAGAACGACGGGGAATCGCCGGCTTCTCCCCGGATTCCGGGGAAAAGCGGGAGGAAAGTCCGGGCTCCACAGGGCAGGATGGTTCCTAACAGGAACCGGGGGTGACCCCAGGGAAAGTGCCACAGAAAGGATACCGCCTTTTTCGGGGAAAAGTGGTTTTTCCCGAAAGAAAGAGGTAAGGGTGAAATGGTGGGGCAAGAGCCCACCAGCTGCGGCGGCGACGCCGCAGGCTCGGTAAACCCCATCCGGAGCAAGGCCAAATAGGAAAGCGTTTGAGGACGGCCCGTCCAAGGCTTTCGGGTCTGGCCGCTTGAGACCGCCGGCGACGGCGGTCCTAGATGAATGATTTCCGGCTGCCGGCGGGCAACCGACGACAGAGACAGAACCCGGCTTACAGTGTTCTTCGGCCACTTTTCACAGGTATCAGCTCTTTTATTTGTTCAGGGAAAGGATGAAGCGTCATGATCGAGATCAGTCCCGCGGCGCGGGAAGTACTGGAAGAATACCTGAAAAAATCTCCGGACAAGGTGGTGCGGATTGCCTTTGACGGTCTGGGCTGTTCGGGCCCCAATATGAAGCTTTCGCTGGAAACGTTCCAGGAAGGCATGAATCTGAAGGATGTAGACGGCATCAGGGTGCTTTTGGACGAAGAGGTGGACGTCTTCAGCGAGGATCAGATCATCGACTATCTTGATGGCGAAAAGGGGAAGGGTTTCGCCCTGTCGTCACGGGGCGGCATCGCGGCCTGCAGCGGTGATTGCAGTGCGTGCAGCAGTGCCCGGTAGAGTGCCATAAGGCCCTGAAAATTCATGGGGCGGAGAAATTTTTAAGAACAAACAGGATACCGTCGTGAAGTTTGCGGCGGTTTCTTTTTGCGCGCATGGGGCGGAAAGGAAAGGCATGGTGGAGGCACAGGCTCCGGTAGTGGTGGTGGGCGGCGGTCTGGCGGGCTGCGAGGCTGCCTGGCAGATAGCGTGTTGTGGTCTGGATGTGCGGCTCTACGAGATGAAGCCGCGCTATTTCTCTCCGGCGCACAAAAACGCGGACCTGGCGGAGCTGGTGTGTTCCAACAGCCTGCGCGGCGCAAGCCTTGCCAATGCGGTCGGCTGCCTCAAGGAGGAACTACGGCACTGCGGCGCCCTGCTCATGGAGGCGGCGCAACGGACCCAGGTGGAGGCCGGCGGCTCTTTGGCCGTGGATCGGGAGCGTTTTTCCGCCTGCATTACCGCCCGGATCGAACAAAATCCCCATATTGAAGTCGTGCGGGAGCGGCTTGACGCGCTGCCCGAAAGCGGCACGGTGATTCTGGCCACCGGCCCGCTTTCTGCGGAGCCGCTGCTTGGCGCCATCCGGACCCTGGCCGGGACGGAAGATCTCTATTTTTATGACGCCATTGCGCCGATAGTGGAAGCTTCGTCCCTGGACTTTTCCAAAGTCTGGTGGGCCTCGCGCTACGACAAGGGCGGCGCGGATTACCTCAACTGCCCGCTTTCGGAGGAGGAATACCGGCATTTTGTGGAGGAGCTCTGTCACGCCGAGTCGGTGCCCTACCATGCCTTCGAGCAGGCACGGCATTTTGAGGGCTGTATGCCGGTGGAGGTGCTGGCGGCGCGCGGGCCGATGACCTTGGCCTTCGGACCGCTCAAACCGGTGGGCCTGCGCGATCCGCATACTGGTCGGCAACCCTTCGCCGTGGTGCAGCTGCGCAAGGAGAACCGGGCGGGCACACTGTTCAATCTGGTAGGCTTCCAGACCCGGCTCACCTATCCGGAACAGCGGCGGGTGTTCCGGATGATACCCGGTCTGGAAAACGCGGTCTTTACACGCCTGGGAAGCATGCACCGCAACACCTTCGTCAATGCGCCCCGCTGCCTGCGCAGGGATCAGCGCTTCGTATCGGATGGCCGAATCTACTGCGCCGGCCAGCTCAGCGGCGTGGAAGGCTATGTGGAGTCGGCCGCCAGCGGTTTTCTGGCGGGTCTGGCCGCGGCGTGCGCGCAAAAAGGCATTGCCTACACGCCGCCGCCCGCAACGACCGCGCTGGGTGCCTTGCTTGCCCATCTTACGGAGTCCGATCCGCAGAATTTTCAGCCATCGAACGTCAACTATGGCCTGTTTGCGCCGTTGGAGGCGCCTCGTCCGCGCGGGCGGTCCAACCAGCGGCTGGCGATGGCAGAGCGGGCCCTGCGGGATGTTGCGCTCTGGTGGAGTTCCTTTGAAGAGAACTGGCGGGCACCGGTATGACTTTTGAGGGGGTGGTGAAAAGTCCATTGACTTCTGAAGGCAAGTTGAATCAGATATGCTGTGCAGGAAGCAAACACATAAAAGGAGAGGGGAACGGGGATGAACGATTTGGTGCTGGCATCGGCGTCGTTGAGACGGCGGGATCTTCTGGCATCGGTGGGCATCGCCTGCGAAGTGGTGCCGAGCGATTTGGTGGAAAGCCGCCGGGAAGGTGAGCGTCCGGAAGATCATGTGGTGCGTCTTGCCATCGGCAAGGCAAAGGAAGTGGCTTCCCGCCGCAGTGTCAAGGGACGCTGGTTTCTGGGATGCGACACCATCGTGGTGCGCGATGGTGTATTCATGGGCAAGCCGAATTGTCGTTCGGAGGCCTTCGACATGCTGCGGATGCTCTCCGGCGGTGTGCATTATGTGTATACCGGCTATGCCATCTACGATCGCGAGACGGATTTGTTGCGTTCCGGTTCGGTGGTTACGGAGGTGCTCTTCAAGACGCTCAACGATACGGAGATCAACGACTATCTCGATATCGGGGAGTCCTTCGACAAGGCAGGCGGCTACGCCATTCAGAAGGGAGCCGCCTTCATGGTTCGCCAGATTAACGGCAGCTACACCAACGTGGTCGGTCTGCCGTTGTGCGAGGTGGTGGAACTGCTGGAGGAACTGGAGATCACCTATCCGTTTTCCGACGCATTTTTCGAGGAGTAGTGA
>JAFPZV010000201.1 GCA_017417085.1 Deltaproteobacteria bacterium
ATGCGGTTCTTGTCGCGCTCGAAAAGCGGCACTCCCAGGAGCGCCTCCAGCTTCTGCATGGACCGGCTCAGGGCGGGCTGGGAAAGATGCAGGGCCGCAGAGGCGGCGGAAAGCGTACCGTGCCGCTCCAATGCAAGCAATTGTTCCAAGAGTTGCAGTTCAATCATGGAGATTCCCATACGAAGTATGCATTTAGCGCATAATACCATGCAAAGAAAGCACTGTACAGTCCCTAAAGAATGCCGTATGTCAAGTCAAATCGCTCATCAGAATTATTCGCAGGAAACATACAGTTCCGAAGCCCTCACCCATCAAAAAGACAAGGAGAACAACCATGCGCGTAGAACTGGTCAACGGCAGCCCACATCCCAGGGGTTCAACCAGCGTGGCACTTCAGGAAGTGGAACGCACGCTTCAGGAGGAAGGTATCAAAACCCATACTTACTGGGTGGGAGCCCAGCCCATTGCCGGCTGTCTGGGCTGCGGCAAGTGTGCGAAACTGGGAAAATGTGTCATCGACGACCACGTCAACGAATTTCGCGAACTGGCCCGTGAGGCCGACGGTTTTGTTTTCGGTTCGCCAGTGCATTACGCGGCCATTTCCGGGCATATGAAATCCTTCATGGACAGGCTCTTCTTCTCCGAATTTCAGGGCAACCACAACGCGGCCTTCCGACTCAAGCCTGTCGCGGGCGTGGCCGTGGCCCGGCGCTGTGGATCGGCCACGGCCTTTTCCCAGTTGAACAAGTATTTTACCATTCAGGAGATGTTCATCGTGTCGTCCCGCTACTGGAATGATGTATTCGCCCTCACCCCGGACGAGATTCCCGAAGATCGGGAAGGACTTTGCAACATGAGGGTCATCGGCCGCAACATGGCGTATTTTCTGCGCTGTCGCGAAGCGGCGGAAAAGGCTGGCGTGCCTCTGCCCAAGGTCGAGGAGCCGGTCTTCACCAATTTCACCAGATGAAGGAGTCAACCATGCAGTACGTCAAACTGGGCAAAACCGGCCTGGATGTTTCCCGCATCGGCCTCGGTATGATGAGCTTCGGCAAACCGGGCAGGGAACATGGACAGTTCCCCTGGGCACGGGATTTCGAAGAGGCCAAACCTTTCTTCAAAAAGGCCGTTGAGCTGGGCATCAACTACTTCGACACGGCCAACGTCTATCAGTACGGCACCAGTGAGGAGATCACCGGCCGTTTGATCCGCGAGTTCGGACTGAACCGGGACGAAATCGTGGTGGCCACCAAGGTCCGCTTCGACATGCGCGTGGGCCGTCCCAACGGCGGCGGACTCTCGCGCAAGAACATCATGGCCGAAATCGACCACAGCCTGAAACGGCTCGGCCTGGATTATGTGGATCTCTATCAGATCCACCGGCCCGACCTTGCCACGCCCTTCGAGGAGACCATGGAAGCCCTGCACGACGTGGTGAAAAGCGGCAAGGCCCGTTACATCGGGGCATCCACCATGTACGCCTGGCAGTTCATGAAGATGCAGCACATAGCGGAAACGCGCGACTGGACGAAGTTCGTCTCCATGCAGAACCACTATAACCTGATCTACCGCGAGGAGGAGCGGGAGATGATCCCCTGCTGCCAAGACCAGGGCGTTGCGCTCGTGCCCTGGAGCCCGCTCGCGGGTGGGCGGCTCACACACCCATGGGGAACGAAGACGGCCCGCAACTCGATGGACGAGATTTCACCGGCCGTATGGGGCCGCAACGAAAATCTTGACATTCCTGTCATAGAGAACGTGCAAAAGCTGGCGGCAAAACGCGGGGTTTCCATGGCTCAGGAGGCCCTGGCTTGGATGCTGTCCAAGCCCTACATCACAGCCCCGATTGTGGGCACGACCGACCCGCGGCACGTGGAGGAAGCCGTCGCCGCCCTGGATATCAAACTGGACGGAGATGAGATCAGGGCTCTGGAAGCCCCCTACCAACCCCATTCCGTGGCGGACGATCACGGGTTTCTGGTGTTTTGAACGGAGGACAGCCATGAACGAACCGGGTACAATACTTATCGCCTACTTTTCCCGCCAGGGGTTCAACTACGTGCGGGGCAGCATCGTGAACCTGCCAAAGGGCAACACCGAAGTCGTGGCCGAAAAGCTGAGAAGTCTCACCGGCGGCGAGCTCTTTCAGATATGCACCCACGACTATCCGGCGGACTACACGGCCTGCACCGAGCAGGCCAAGCAGGAGCTCAAGGACAAAGCCCGTCCGCCGGTTTTGGACAAGCTGGCGAACATGGACTCCTTCCGCACGGTACTTTTGGGCTATCCGAACTGGTGGGGCACCATGCCCATGGCGGTGCATACCTTTCTGGAACAGTACGATTTTACGGGCAAGCGCGTGGCTCCTTTCTGCACCCACGAAGGCAGCGGCATGGGCCGCAGCGAAAAGGATCTGACCAAACTCTGCCCCGGCGCGGAAATCCTGCCCGGTCTGACCATTCCCGGCCATGCCGTTGCCGGAGCCGACACCGAAATCCGCGCCTGGCTGAAGAAACTGGGCTTCACGCTTCCGGCATGAGGAACGCAACGAAAAGCAGCAGGCACGACGACCTACACAACAAGCATATGGAAGCAGCCGATCACGCACATCTTCCGCGCCAACGGCAAATGGATCATCGGGAACATTATCGCGCTTCGTACTGACGCGGATCCTCAAACACGAAGGAATATCCTATGAAAACACGCAAACTGAAGAACCTGGCGGTTTCGGAAATTGGCATGGGCTGCATGGCCTTTTCCCACGTCTATGGCAAAATCCCCGACGAGGCGTACAGCGTTGAGGCGATCCGCATGGCCTTCGACCATGGCTGCACCTTTTTCGACACGGCAGAAGTCTACGGCCCGGAACTGAAGCTCGAACACCGGGGACACAATGAAAGAATCGTGGGCCGCGCCCTGGAAGGGATGCGGGACAGGGCCATAATCGCGACCAAGCTCTTCGTGGAAACAGGCGAGCCCCAA
>JAFPZV010000202.1 GCA_017417085.1 Deltaproteobacteria bacterium
CACCAAAAACCTGCACGTAGGCAATTTTGGGATGTGTATACAGATAGTTCTCTATTTCCAGCGGATAGACGTTCTCGCCGCCGCGGATAATCATCTGCTTGACCCGGCCCGTGATCCGGAAATAGCCGTTTTCATCCACTTCTCCCAGATCGCCGGTATGCAGCCAACCATCCGGTTCAATAACCTTGGCGGTTTCTTCCGGCTGCTTGTAATAGCCCTTCATGACCATGTAACCACGCGCGACAATCTCTCCCTGCTGTCCCGGCGGCAGGGTCTGGCCGGTCTTCACGTCAATCACCTTGGCCTCGGCGCCGGGAAGCACCCGGCCCACGGTCGAAACGCGCAGTTCGATGGAGTCTGAAACACGGGTCTGCGTGATGCCGGGGGAAGCTTCGGTCAGGCCGTAGACGCTGGTGATTTCCCGCAGGTTCATCAAATTGACCGCCCGGCGCATGATATCTATCGGGCAGACCGTACCGGCCATGATGCCGGTACGCAGCGAGGAAACATCGTAACGGCTGAAACGGGGATGCTCCATCTCGGCGATGAACATGGTCGGCACGCCATGTACTGCGGTACACTTCTCCCGCTCAATCGCCTGAAGAACCGGCTCCGGCCGGAAATATTCCCAGGGGATCACCAGCGCCGCGCCGTGGGTCACCGCAGCCAGAATCGCCAGCACACTGCCGAAACAATGGAAAAAGGGCACTGGCACACAGAGCCGGTCTTTCTCGGTAAAGTTCATGCATTCGCCGATGAAGTACCCGTTGTTGATGATGTTGTGATGCGTCAGCATCACTCCTTTCGGCAAGCCGGTAGTGCCGGATGTGTACTGAAGCGTAATAACGTCGTGCTGATCCAGCGAAGCTGTACGGGCGCGATATTCGGCGTCCGGCACACTTTCGCCCAGTTTTTCCAGCTCACCGAAATTCATCATGCCCTCCGGTGCCCCCTCGCCGATGAACAGCACCCGCCGCAAAAAAGGCAGTACGGCGCTGCGGGTTTCTCCAAAGGGGTATTTTCCAATCTCGGGAGCTATCTGGCAAAGGGTCTCTACGTAGTCGATATCGCTGAAACCCTTGATCAGGCACAGCGTGGAAGTATCCGACTGTTTGAGGATGCTTTCCAGTTCCGCGCTCTTGTAGAGAGTATTGATGGTAACCAGGGCAGCGCCAATTTTACTGGAGGCGAAATCGAGGATAACCCATTCCGGCACGTTGGTCGCCCAAATGGCAACCTTGTCGTCACGCTGCACGCCAATGGCCATCAGTCCCTTGGCCACCCGATCGCAGAGCGCGTTAAATTCCTGATAGGTGTAGCGCAGATTGCGTGCCGGATACACCAGCGCATCATTTGCGGGAAAGCGTCGCGCAATATCCGCAAGCAGTCCTCCCATGGTGAAGTTGAGCCGCCGTTCCGCGCCAGATGCGTAGTTTTCCCCGTGTTCCGCCATTTCCGTTCCCGTCTTTCTCCTTAAAGTAACCCCAAACCGAACCGTCTCCGGCAACACAATAAAAAACCGCGCGAAGGCAGGCACATTTCTGCATGCGCATCAAACATGCATGTGGGCGGATACTTGCACAAACAGTCCTCAGAGTAAATATCAACATGGAATATCAGGATATTTTTAGAGAACACCATTTTGGACCCGCTCGAAGGGCTCGAACAGGCGGCGATACTCCTCCAGCGCATAGCGGTCCGTCATGGCGGCAATATAGTCGCAAACCGCCCGTTCATAACCGAACTTTTCGACGCCGCGCGCGCAAGTTGCCGGCAGCAGCGTCGGCGATTCCATATAGCAGGCAAAGATCCGCTCAATAAAAAAGGTTGCCTTGAAGCGCATCCTCTCCACCAGATAGTGCCGGTAGAGATTGGTGCGCAAAAAGTTCTTCAACTCCCGACCGCGCTCATTGAGCTCCGGACTGAAGCCAACCAGCCGCTGCGGCGCGTGCCGCACGTCGTCAAGCGTGGTCACACAATGCTCGGCAAGCATTTTAAACGTATGGGCAACCACATCGTCCACCAGAAGGCCGATGAGGGAACTGATGGTCTGGTAGATATGGCGGCGCTCGTCCAGTCCGGGCCACATCCGCCCCACCCGTTCGAAGGTTTCCCGCCAAATCTCCACGCCACGCAGCTGTTCCAGCGTAATGTAGCCCGCCTTCAGGCCATCGTCGATATCGTGATTGTTGTAGGCGATCTCGTCGGCGACATCGACGATCTGCGCTTCCAATGGCGGATGCAGCCCGCGAAAGTACTGCGCTTCGATAAGCAACGGCGAATTTTCATAACGGGGTGCGTGCTTGATAATTCCCTCGCGCGTCTCCCAGGTCAGATTGAGGCCGTCAAAACCGGGATAGCGCTCTTCCAGCTCTTCCACCACACGCAGGGACTGGACATTGTGATCAAAGCCGCCGTGCTCCTTCATCAGGCGGTTGAGCGTATCCTCACCGGTATGGCAAAAAGGCGTTTGCCCCAGATCATGTGAAAGCGACAAGGCCTCCACCAGATCCTCGTTGAGC
>JAFPZV010000203.1 GCA_017417085.1 Deltaproteobacteria bacterium
GAAGGTATTTTTTCCGGCATGAGCAGCGGCGCGGCGGTGCATGTGGCTCTCCAGGTGGCTGCCGAGTATTCGCCGGATGATGTGGTGGTAACGCTGTTGCCGGATCGCGGCGATCGGTATCTTTCCACCAATCTGTTCCGTTCAATCTGCGCGGAATGCCCGCCCTGATGACGGAATCAGTGCCTGCGAGTCGGGAAGAAAAAGGGAAGAAAGGATGCGCTATGCGTCATGTGGTGTGCATGTGGGGATGGGGACTGGCGTTGCTGATGGCTTCGGTTGCTTTGGGCAATGCCCAGGAAAAGGCCTCGCCGCAGAATGATATATATAAGGAAACACTGGTGCGGGGCATTCCCTGCGGTGATGCCCTGGCCAAACTGTCGGTACTGGAAAGCTGCAAGGAACTGGAGGCCTTTTTCCAGCATTGGGAGCCGTTGGCCCAGCAGTGCCATCCAGGCGCCATGACGCTTATCGGGCTGAAGTTCTATCCGCATGACAAGACGCGGGACAAGGTGCTGGCCTATTTTGCAAAGGCCGCGTCATTGGGGTTCCCCCAGGCACAGTGGGAACTGGGGCACCAGTATGAGATTGGCAGTTTGCTGCCGAAGGATCTGGTTCAGGCGCATATGTGGTACAGTCTGGCCTTTGCGGGCGGTTATCAGGATGCGGGCAAGAGCCTGAAAAAAATAGAGGGCAGGTTGAGCCAAAAGGAGCTGGAACGTTCGGAGCTCCTGCGTAATCAATGGCAGCCGTCAAGCTGCACGCCGCCGGCGTTTCCGACGGAAGAAAAAGAATCCAATTGATTTTTGGCTTTGCGGATTGAAGAAGCTCAAATGCCGGAGGAGAAACGGATATGAAGCAGTTGTGGGCGCCGTGGCGCATGGCCTATATCGGCGGTGAGACTCCCAGGGAAGAGGGATGTGTTTTTTGTGTCGGGGAACAGACCGGACGCGACCGGGAGCGGATGATTCTCAAACGCGGCCGGCATTGCTTTGTGATAATGAACAAGTATCCCTATTCCAACGGGCACCTGCTGATCATTCCCTACCGCCATACCGCCGATCCCGAAGAACTGACTGCGGAAGAACGTCTGGAGCTCTTCGATCTGATGGTTGAGGCGCGCGCGGTGTTGAAAAAGACGATGCATCCCGATGGCTTCAATGTGGGGATCAATCTGGGACGTTGCGGTGGCGCGGGCGTTGCGGAGCATATGCATATCCATATCGTCCCGCGTTGGGACGGCGATACCAATTTCATGCCGGTATTTGCGGATGTCCGGGTCATTCCCCAGCATATCGAGGCGACCTGTGAACTGTTGCGGGAAGCCTTTGCGGCTAAGGAGCGTTAATATGGAGGCGGTGCAGGAGCTGTTTGCCCGGGGCGGTCCCCTGATGTATGCCATTGCGTTCTGTTCGGTTCTCGCGTTGGGGATCTTTCTGGAGCGGCTGTGGGTTTTTTCCGCGCTTCGCCGGGAATGCCGGCAGCTGAGCGATGAAGTCGGCGCGCTGGTGCAGGAGGGACGCACCGATCTGGCCGAGGCGCGGTGCCTTAACGCACGTGGGCCAATAGCCTCGATATTCCTTGCCATTTTACATACGTCCGCTTCTGGGACGGCTTCCATCCGGAATACGCTGGAGGAGGAAGGGGCGCGGCAGGTGCTGTTTGTCAACCGGCACCTGGGCCTGCTCAGCACTATCGCCACGGTTTCTCCGCTTCTTGGCCTGTTGGGTACCGTTTTGGGCATGATTCAGGCCTTCAATGTTATTGCCGCCCGCGGTTCCGGCACACCGGCGACATTGGGGGGCGGCATTTCGCAGGCTTTGCTGACCACGGCGGCGGGTCTTTCGGTCGCGATTCCGGTCATTCTGCTGCACCGTTACCTCTCCAGCCGCGCTGCACTGGTTCTTTTGGAGATGGAGGAGCGCTCACGGGCCCTGATCCATATGCTGACGAGGCAGTCATGATATTTCCGCGCCCGGTGACGGATGATCCGCGTATCGATCTGACATCCATGGTGGACGTGGTTTTCCTGTTGCTCATCTTTTTCATGATCTCCACAACCTTTGTGGAAACCCCGGGAATTGACGTCAGCCTTCCCCAGTCTTCGACTGGCGCGGTAGAAAAAACGCCGAATGAGGTACGGGTTTCGGTTACCTCCGACGGCACCATCTACTATCAGGACAAAGCGCTCTCGCTGGTGGATCTGGCGGCAAGCCTGGCTGGATTGCGCGTGAGCGCTCATGAAATGACTTTTTTGCTGATGGCCGACAAGGATGCGAGGCACGGGACAGTAGTGCAGGTCATGGACCTGGCCAGGGAAACAGGCTTTGGCAAGTTGGCCATTGGTACGGAGAGGAAGCGTTTGTGAGCGGGACTGCGCTGATAGGTATCGATTTGGGAGGTACCAACTGCCGTGCGGCTCTGCTCGCGGAGTCGGGGGAATTTTTGCGTTCCAACCGGATCCCGACCCGGGTAGCGGAAGGTCGTGAACAGTTTCTGTCGCGTTTGTTTGAGCTGTGCGA
>JAFPZV010000204.1 GCA_017417085.1 Deltaproteobacteria bacterium
AATCGGTTTGCTTCACAACTCCATCTTTTTGGCCTTTTTCCGTTTTGTAACTCGCTAAACCTTTTCCGTTTCCAGCGTCTTCTGCCGCTTGAGCGACTCCACAAAGCGGTCGATTTTCACCATTTCTTTCGGGATATCGATGCGTTGCGGACAGTGGGGTACGCAGCGGCCGCAGCCGGTGCAGTGATCGGCCTGGCGCAGTTTGGGCACGCTGCGGTCGTAGCCCACGAGGAAGGCTCTTCGCGCGGCGCTGTAGTGGGCGTCATGCGTGTCGGCCACGTAGTTTTCCTCGCTGACGCAGCGGTTGTAGTGCTCGAAGATGGAGGGGATATCCAGTCCGTAGGGGCAGGGCATGCAGTATTGGCAGGTGTTGCAGGGCAGGGTTTTGAAGCCCACCATGAGCTCCGCCACTTTCTCCAGCATCTCCAGTTCGGAGTCGTTGAGGGGTTTGAGCGGCGAATAGGTCGCGATGTTTTCCCTCAGATGTTCCCGGAAGGTCATGCCGGAAAGCACGGTCAACACGCCCTTGTGGTGGCCGGCATAGCGCAGGGCCCACTGCGCCGGAGTGGATCCGGGATCGGCCGCCTTGAGCATAGCGATGGCCTTGCGGTTACCGTTCATGCTGGCCAGCCGGCCTCCCAGAACCGGTTCCATGATGATGGCGGGAATATTCCTTTTCTGGAGTTCTCCATAGAGGTACTCGGCGTTGGTGTTGCGGGAGCTCACTTCCTTGGCGTGTTTCCAGTCGATGTAGTTGAGCTGGATCTGCACGAAATCCCAGTCCACGCCCATGGCAAGCGCGTGGTCGAAGATCCGGATGTCGCCGTGGTAGGAAAAACCCAGGTTCCGGATGCGCCCCTTTTCGCGCTGCTCCAGCAGGAAATCCAGCATGCCGTTGTCGATGTAGCGGCTGTTGAAGGCTTTCATGGCGTCGTCGCCCATGCCGATGCCGTGCAGCAGCATGTAGTCAATCATCTCGACCTGCAATTCCTTGAAGGAATTCTCGTACATGGCGATGGAGGCCTCGCGGCTCCAGTCGCTTTCGGTGAAGTTGGAGAGCTTGGTGGCGATGAGGTACTTGTCACGGGGGAAGGGCTTGAGCGCGATGCCCAGCACCCGTTCCGACTGCCCCTGGGCGTAGCGCGGCGAGGTATCGAAGTAGTTGATGCCGGAATCCAACGCCTCGGCCACCAGCGAGTTGACCAGCTCCTGATCGATGGCCGCGGTCGAACCGCGCTGGAGAGCCCGTTTGTCCACCGTGGGCAGGCGCATCATGCCGAAGCCCAAAAGAGAGACCTTTTCGCCCTTTTTGCTCTCGCGGTATGTCATGGTCCCCGGAACAGATGGACGGGCGGTGCCGGGACCATCTTTGCCCGCGTCGCATCCGGCGATGGACAGGGTGGCTAAGGCCGCCGCTCCCGCACCGGCCATTTTGATAAATTCCCTGCGGTTCCACTTGTGCTGTCCAGATTGATTTTGCTGCTTGTCCATATTTTTCGTCTCCCGATGCTTTTCAGTTGATTCGATGCACTTCATAGCCGGTTACGTGGATGGCGCTGACCGGCCGTGCGGGACAGACATATTCGCAGGCGCCGCAGCCGATGCAGCGCTCTGTGTCCACCGCAGGTACCTGCACTTTTTTACCGTTCGGAGCCGTGAAGCTGATGAGACTGATGCTGCCGTTGGGACAGTGGCGTTCGCAGTTGCCGCATGCGTCGTCGCCGTTTGCGGGCAGGCAGAGTGTTTTGTCCCAGACCGCGTATCCGAGGTGGATGGCGCTCTTTTCGCTGTCTCCGATGCGCTGGATGGATCCGGTTGGGCAGACATCGGAGCAGCGTCGGCATTCCGGGCGGCAAAAGCCCTTGTCAAAACCCATCTCCGGCTGCATGAGCCCCAGCGCGGCTGCGGATGGCCTCAGCACGCCGTTGGGGCAGGCGGCGACGCAGAGCTGGCAGGCGGTGCAGCGGGTGGTGAAATTCTTCTGACCGAGCGCGCCCGGCGGCCGTAGCGGCAGTGTCCGTTTGGGCTGCCTGCGGGGTTTGAGCTCGGCCAGGCCGCCGTCCGTGCGGTTGTCTTCGGCGCGGGCGCCCGCCGGGAGAACCGCGGAGAGGACGGCGGGCAGGGCCAGCAGGAAGCCGCGCCGTGCCGTCGAAAGCGCTTCGGCGGATGAGGACTCCTCGATTTCGGCTGGTGCTTTCGTCGTACTCTTCCGTTTTTCATGGGTCAGGCGAATGGCTTCTTTCGGACAGTTGCCGATGCAGTTCATGCAGGCCACGCAGCGGCTGCTGTCCACGGTTTGTGTCCGGGTATCAATGCAGCCCGCCTTGCAGCGCTCTTCGCAGAGGCGGCACCTGACGCACTTCTCGCGATCCAGTACCGGACGAAACCAGGCGAAACGCGACAGAAAGCCCAGCACCGTTCCCACCGGGCAGAGCGTGTTGCACCAGATGCGGCCGTAACGGAAGGCAAGGAAGGCGATCAAGGCGAAAAAGGCCAGGACGATCCCGAAGGTGGGCAGGCTGCGGATATATATGTCGCTTGCGGAAAAGGCATAGGAACCGGCGCGTTCGGCAAGAAGAGCCAGCAGGTTGTTCCCCGCGCGGTATATGGGCGAAAGCAGGTTCTGAGCGATGCGGCCATAGGCGCTGTAGGGCGCAAGCAAAAGCGACAGCGAATGCACGCCCAGGACGCTCAGCACGATAAAGGCGGCCAGTGCGCCATAACGCAGCCGGTTTCTGGCCTTGCTGAAGTGATAGCGGTTCTTCTTCCGGCGCGTACTTAACCAGGCGCAGATGTCCTGAAAGACTCCCAGCGGGCAGATGGTTGAGCAGTAGATGCGTCCGAAGAGGAGCGTCAGCAGGACAAGCAGTGCCACGGTGCCGATGCTCAATGCCAGAACCGCGGGCAGAAACTGGATACGCGCCATCCAGCCCAGCAGGTGTTGAGCCGTTTCGGTCACGTCGAGAAAAAGCCACGTGATGCCGGTGAAAAACAGCGCCGCCAGGGCAATCCGTATCGTTTTCAGCATGAGATTGTGTCTCCTTTGCCGGATGGGGTGGGGGAAAATAACCTACGAGGATTGCAAGGAGGTTCTTGCGAAAAAAGGCGCAGAACAAAGAGCTTGTGTCATGAGCCTTTTTACTTTCCCAGCCCTTGCAACCAGACAGTGACTGCCTTGTCTGCCGCCTCGCGGTCTTTCTGCGCGACGCGGCCCGTCACGGCCAGACCATCCAGAACCTTCGCGCCCGGCGCGGCGGCGGAGAGCTTCGCGCCGAAACCGGAAAGCCCGCTGCCCTCGTGTGTGCAGAAGGGAATCAGCGTCTTGCCTGAAAGGTCGTTCTTTTCCAAAAAGGTGTACATGATCATGGGCCAGTCGCCCCACCAGACCGGCGCGCCAATGAACACCCGGTCGTATTGGGCCAGGTTGTCCACGTCTCCTGCGTACTCGGGCCGGGCGTGGTCGTTTCGCTCCTTTTTAGCCACGTCCGTGCATGCTTTGTATTTGGTGGGATAGGGCCGTAATGGTTTGAGTTCGAAGCTGTCGGCCCCGGTTTTCGCGGCGATCATCCCGGCGATGATGGCGGTATTGCCCTTTTCAATGAAACCCACGTTGTAGTTTTCGCCCGTGTGGGAGAAGAAGACCACCAGGGTTTTGCCCGCCTCGGCAGTGAAGGCCGGGGGAACGGCCAGGGTGAACAGGGCGCCGCAGAGGAGAAGAACGAGTCGAATGCCGTGTTTCATGGAGTTGTCCTTTTGCATTTGTGTGATGGGGAAGGGTTATTCCGGCCGCAGCGGTCCGTAGAAGAAGGAGGCGGTGGCGCCGCCGTCGATCAGGAAATCCGAACCGGTGATGAAGGCACCCCGGCTGTCCAGCATCAGTTCCGCCAGATTGGCGATTTCATCCGCCGTAGCCGGACGGCCCGCCGGGCATTTGGCGAACATGTTCTTGTAGAAGTCACCGCGCGGCCCGTTGAATTCGTCAATTGCCAGCGGCGTCACCACAATGCCCGGAGAAATGGCGTTGATCCGCGCTCCACGTTTTCCCCACTTCACTGCCTCGGCCATGACCCGTTTTCCGTTGCAGCGTTTGGCCAGCTGGTAGGCGTGCAGGGTGTCCCGGATGTTTTCCGGCTGCAGGACGGGCAGTTTCAGCAGTTCCTCCGTGGGCGTTGTGGCCAGCTGTTCGTCAATCTCCGCGCCCAGGGCGGGCATCCGGTACCCGGACTGGCTGGACACGGTGATGCCAGCGCCGCCCGGTTTGATGATCTTGCCCACTTCCTCCAGCAAAACCGCCGTGCCGTACAGATCCACCTTGAGGATGACCTCAATGGGGGCCTGGCTGGGCGAAACGCCGGCGGCGTTGACCAGCATCGCAATATCTCCGTGCTTTTGCGCCTCGGCGATGAGCTGCAGGATGGAGTCCCGTGAGGCCAGATCCATTTCCATGGGCAGGGCGTCGAATCCTGCCTCGTTCAGTATCTTGCAAACCGCTCCGGCGTTGCCCGGATTCTTGTCGCCGACCACGATCTTCTTACCATAGCCCATTCTGCGGGCGATGGCCATGCCGATCTGCCCCGCGCCGGTGAGAATCAAAACGTCTTTCATGCCAAGATGTCTCCTTTATTCAATGGTTGAATGCCGGAATCGTTCCGTCGGATTCCGTGTGACGATTCCTGTGGATAGCCGCCACTTGAAGATTTCCGGAATTGTTTTTCCGTCTCTTATGCCGGAAGTGCAAAGCCAAGTTTCTTTAGCCAGGCCCGCAACCCGGCATCCGCCTCCGCCGCGGCGTGACCGGGGATGGCCAGACCGGGCAGGAGTTCCGCGCCGGGGCAGAGCAGGGCCAGATCCTTTTCGCTGCGGCCCAGTCCGCTGCCCTCGTGAGTGCAGAACGGCGCAATGCGTTTGCCCGAAAAATCGTATTGTTCCAGAAAGCTTTGCACCGCCATGGGCATGGTGCCCCACCAGTTCGGATAGCCCAAAAGCACGGTGCGGAAGGCGGCCATATCCGCCACCTTGTCCAGAACCGGCGGCCGGGCCTTGCTTTGCAGCTCCTGTTTGGCCTGCTCGGTGCAGGCGGTATAGTCCAAAGGATAGTCATGGGTCCGGATCCGGAAAAGCTCACCGCCGGTGAGTCCCCGGAGCTTTTCTGCCACGACTTCGGTGTTGCCGACCGGCAGGTCCACAATGCCGCCCCGCACGTAGTTGAGCCCCTTGCGGGAAAAGAAGGCGATGAGAACCTCATTCTGTTCGTTCATAAAGAGATATCTCCTTTCTCAAAACACCAGAAAGCCGTGGTCGTCGGCTACGGAGTGGGGCACGTAGGGCGCTTCCAAAGCCCGAATCTCGTCTTCGTCCAGTTTGATGTCCAGGGCCGCGACGGCTTCCTCCACGTGCTTCGGCTCGGTCGTGCCCACAACCGGGGCGGTGATACAGGGCTTGGACAGCATCCAGGCCAGAGCCTCCTGTGCCATGGACACCCCACGCTGCGCTGCCAGCCTTTGCAGGTTTTCTATGATGGGCAGGTCGAGTTTTTCGTTGCGGCCCCAGACGGCGGGGGAAATTTCGTCCACGGAGTTGCGAGCCGTCTTCGTGCCCCAGGGATGCGTCAGGCGGCCTCCTGCAAGCGGGCTCCAGGGGACGAGCGCCACGCCCTGGTCACGGCAGCAGGGAATCATTTCCCGCTCCTCCTCACGGTACATCAGGTTGTAGTGATTCTGCATGGAGACGAATTTCGTCCAGCCGTGGAGCTCGGCGACGTGCTGCAACTTCATGAATTGCCAGGCGTACATGGTGCTGGCCCCGATGTAGCGGGCCTTGCCGCTCTTCACCACGTCATGCAGGGCCTCCATGGTTTCCTCGAAGGGGACGGCGAGGTCGGGGCGGTGAATCTGGTAGAGGTCCACGTAATCAAGGCCCAGGCGCTTCAGGCTGTGGTCGATTTCGGCCATGATGTTTTTGCGCGAGAGTCCGCCGCCGTTGGGCCTGCCGATGCGCATGTCGAAGCGCACCTTGGTGGCTACCACGATTTCGTCGCGGTTCAGCCCGAATTCGCGGATGAGGCGGCCGGTGATTTCCTCGCTGGTTCCGTACTGATAGACATTGGCTGTGTCGAACTAGTTGATGCCCAGCTCGATCGCCTTTTTGAAGATGGGTTTGGCGTCCTCAAAGTCCCGGGCCCAGGGGAACTGGCCATGATCGGGCCCAGGTTTGCCGAAGCTCATCATGCCGAGGCAGATGCGGGAAACATCCAGACCGGTTTTGCCCAGTTTGACGTATTGCATGTGTATTCTCCCTGTGTTGATTATCTTGTGAAGTTGGTGAAGACCGGTTCCTCCACCTTGGGCAGAGGCACGCCCGCCTTTTCGGCCGCTTCGCGGCAGCGCAGGAAATAGGCCATGTTGCGGCCAATGATCCGCATGTTGCAGAGCCCTTCCTTGTCTTCCGGGATTTCGTCGGGGGTGAGGGCGAACACATCGTTCCAGTAGCGGGACGACACGATGAACATCTCCTGAATGGTGAAGTACTTGTTCAGCTGGGAGAAGGCCGTGGCCGAGCCGCAGCGCCGGGCGATGGTTACGCCCGCGACCGGTTTGAGGCGGAAGGCCGCGTTGTGATTGCCCTGGAATTCGGAGAAGAAGAGACGATCCATGAAAGATTTCATGTGTCCGGAAAGAGCCGCATAATGCACCGGCGAGCCGAAAACGAAGCCGTCGGCCCTGCGTGCCAGTTCGCGGAATTCGTTCACCTTGTCGTCGATCACGCATTTGCCCAGTTCCGCGCACTTGCCGCAACCCAGACAGCCGCCGATGGCTTTGGCCCCCACCCAGTAGGTATGGGTTTCAATGCCTTCCTCCTGAAGCACGCGCTCCACTTCCAAAAGCGCCACGCTGGTTGAACCCTGGGGATGCGGACTGCCGTTGATGAGTTCCACACGCATTGTTGTTCTCCTTGTCTTTCGATGGGTGAGCGTACTCTGAGTTATGTATATTCCAGAAGAATAGCAGGAATCGTGAATGCTTCTAATATACTGTATTTCTTTTGGCATGTACAATGCCAGTTGCTCATTGTTCTATGCGTATAATGCATAGTATGGGGCGCTCTGCGTGATTTCATCCGCCGTTGTTTGATATACGGAAGGGGCGCGTCACAGTCCCTGTCTGGCCGTGACGGCCCCGTATCGTAAACATTACAAAAACCTCACAGGTTCTTGCCGTAGAACTCGCCCAGCTTGTTCAAGGCCTGATCCACATATTCCGGGAACCAGTAAGTGCGTATATGGGTCGCGCCGGGGATTTTGAACAGTTCCTTGTTCGTCGTGCCCGTGGCCTTGTTGAAGGCGTCTTCGCTCATGTACAGGGTGTCGGCCTTCTCGCCCGCCATGATGAGCAGGGGCTGGTCGATCAGATCCATGTTGCTGGTGGCGTCAAACTCCATCAGGTCGAGCAGGCTGTCGGCGGTGTAGGCAAAGGTGGAGTTTGGGTGCGCGTGGGTGTCGCCGTAGTACTCCATGCCATCGCGGTAGAGATCGGTGGGGATTTTTGCCAGTTCCTCGGCTGACATCTTGCCCGGCTTGCTGCCCAGATAGACGGGCTTGCCGGTGGCCGCGTACTCGGCCCGCGCCTTCG
>JAFPZV010000205.1 GCA_017417085.1 Deltaproteobacteria bacterium
GAAAGGCTTTCCTTCCTCTTTTCGGATGCCGTGGCCGCGCTGCATTCCAACCCTGTCGCGCCCGTTGTCGTTGAGAACGCGCCGGCCCAGTCCATTGTCATGGATACGCCGGACCTCACGCGCATACCTGTCCCGACCCACGCCCTGCGCGACGGCGGACCCTACTTCTCCAACTGCGTCGTCATTGCACGGGATCCGGAAACCGGCGTACGCAATACCTCCGTGCACAGGCTGATGGTCACGGGCAAGGACCGCCTCGGGCTGCTCATGGATGTGGGCCGCCACCTGCGCAATTACTACGAACGCGCCGAGGCCATGGGCAAACCCCTGGAAATCACCATCAACAACGGCCCCCATCCCGCCTTCTATGTCGCGGCCATCACACCCAGCGCCGCTGCCCCGATCGATGTGGACGAACTTGCCGTCGCCTCCTATCTCCTTGGAGAGCCGGCCCGCCTGTGCCGCAGCCGCACCGTTGAGGTTGAGGGCATCGCCGATTCCCAGATGATCATGGAAGCGGAGATCCTGCCGCATGTGCGCGAGCCGGAAGGCCCTTTTGGTGAAGTCAGCGGCTACTATGCCTCACGGGAAGACCGCTGGGTGGTGCACATCAAAGCCATCACGCTGAACGAATCGCCGGTGATCCACATGTTGCACCCCGGCCGTGAAGTATGGAATTCCGTCGGACTCGGCGTAGAGGCGAACATGTTCCAGACGATATCCCGCCAGGTGCCCGGACTGAAGAAGGTTTACCTGACGCACGGCGGCAGCCATTACGGAGCCGTGCTGCAGCTGGATCCGCCCAGGAATGGCATGGCGAAAAACGCCATCCTCGCGGCCTTTGCCGCCTTTCCGCCGCTGCAGATGGTTCGCGTCGTCAACAGCGACGTCAACGTTTACGACCCGGAAGACGTGGAACGGGCCATGGTCACGCGCTGCGATCCCGCAAAAGACGTGATCATCATCCAGAACGCCTTCTGCCACGAACTCAATCCCACCGTTAAAGACAACATCGGCGCGAAAATCGGCTTTGACTGCACATACCCCGTGCCCAAGCCCGCCCGCTATGAAAAGATCGCGTACAAACCGGTCGATCTTTCCGGGTATGAAATAGCCTGATCTCTGGCAAGCGGCTTCACGGTGTCCATGAAAAAAGCGCCTCATCCCTCGCGGGATGAGGCGCATGACAACCTGAAAAATTTGTTTTTTTAGAGCATTTTCCGTCAGAACAAATCCGAATGTGAGCCTGTGCGGAAAAGAAAAAGTTCCAGTTCCTCCTGCTCGATCCGGTACACCAGGAGCCAGTCCGGTTGCACATGGCACTCCCGAAATCCGACATAATCTCCGGTCAATTCATGGTCACGATACTTTTTGTCCAGTTTCTTTCCATCAGCCAACGTGTTGACAACCATCCGTAACAGATCAAGGTTTAGTCCGCGTTTCTGTGCATATTTTAAATCTTTTTTGAAGTGGTTTGACAGGACGACTCTAAGCATCGGCGAGAACCTCGTTCAAGGCGTCGTCAAAGGAATCATATCGCTTATAGGCTGCCGGATTCTCTTTCATTTCTGCATATTCGGAAAGAGCGGCGCGTGTCTCGGCATTTGGCGTTGCTCTCCTCACTTCAAACGGTAATCCGTCATGGCTCACCGCACTTTTAAGAAACATGATAATAGCCGTGGACATATTCATACCGAGATCAGAAAACAGGGATTCCGCCTGGGCTTTCAACTCGCTATCGACACGGACGTTAATATTGGCTGTAGCCATTTTCATCTCCTTTCCTTGTTTTCGATATATCATATGCCGTATCGCAAACAATGTAAATACAATGTTTTACAATATCGAATACGCCCCCGCGCGGTGTTATAACAAATCTTTGGGAATGCCATTCAACGGTATGCCCCGCGCTTCAACCGCTTCATGCAACAATTGCTGCAGGCTTGTCTGGAAAAAAGTAAGCCCCCGGACTCTGCCGGGGGCTTCTCAATCTCTGGCCGGTTAAAAAGGCACCGTTATCGGATTTCCAAACTCTTTACGTCAATCTTTGTCCGTTCCATCAGTTCCTTGTCAACTTCACCGTACAGGCGGACGGTCGTTTGTGGCGTGACAGTGCGCCCCAGGAACAGCTCGTCGTCAATGTCCACTACTATTTCTCCCGTAGAGTCGCGGAACAGGTAATGCTCGTGATCCCCCCCCGCACGGCTTACAATATGTCCTGTAAGTACAACCGGGGTATCATCCCTGGCAGATTTGGCCTGAGCTACGGTGGTTACGCCGGCTTGCCCACCGGGGCCCTGGAAGCCTCCCTGGCCGGCAGATGAAGCGCCGCCCTGGAAACCGCCAACGGCCCAACCGGGAAAAGCGAAGAAAAGAACCAAAGACAGTGCAACGAAAAAGCGCATGGGGACCTCCATTGTTAATGATTTTACCAAAGATTACAGCCTCTTTTCCTTTTTCACCACTGAAACCAGTATAGCATACCTGTCCAATTGGGGGAGAACAATTCCGTAGTCAATTCCATGGATATTTTACAAGCCCGATTTTATTCGGCGGCCTTAAAGTTGTAGACTGGTTGGATCCGCTTCACAATGTCGGCGGTCGGGCCTATATGATCAACGATATCATTCATGCTCTTGTAGGCCATGGGCGCTTCATCAAGCGTAGCTTTCGATACACAGGTCGAAAAGATGCCCGACATTTCGGAGCGGTATTCTTCCAGCGAAAGTGAGTTCATCGCGGCCTTGCGGGACATGAGCCTTCCCGCTCCGTGCGGAGCGGAACAGTTCCAGTCCGGGTTGCCCTTGCCAAGGCATATCAGACTGCCATCGCGCATGTTGATCGGGATGAGGAGTTTTTCATGCTTCCGGGCGGAAACGGCTCCCTTGCGCAGGATCATGCTTTCCGTGTCGATATAGTTATGGATGGTCGTGAACTGTTCCTCTGGCGTCAAATGGAGGCCCTTCACGATCGTCTGCACCATCGCCCGGCGATTTTCCATGGCAAAGCCCTGGACGATCCTCATATCATGGATATACTCATCAAAGAGCCTGCCCTCGACATAGGCAAGGTCCTTCGGAATATCAATCGGATGCTCCTTGCGCATTTTTCGTATCATCGGCTCGATTTCCCGGTGCCGGCCAGCCGCCTTGAGTTCCTCTATCATGGCATTGAGCTGATACCGGGCACCTCCCCACAGGGCATATCGTCCCTGATTCTGGTAGTATTCGGCCACTTCAAGTCCGATATGCCTGGAGCCGGAATGCACAATAAGGTACAGGCAGCCTTCATCATCACAGTCGAGCTCGATGAAGTGATTGCCGCCTCCAAGCGTGCCAACACTGTGAACCGCCCTGTCCAGCTTAACCTGGTCCGCGCAGCGTAGTTCTCGCAGGCTCTCCATGATCTCCGGCGCGTAGGGGGTCTTGCGGATATCCTGCCCGGACGGGATTTGACGGCGAATCAGATCGTCAAGTCTGGAAAAGTCAACGCTGCGCTCTTTGAGCCTGACCGTTTCCATGCCGCAGCCAATATCGACGCCAACCATGCCCGGGACGATTTTGTCCCTGATGGTCATGGTGGTGCCAATGGTGCAGCCCTTGCCGGCATGCACGTCGGGCATTATACGGATCCTGCAGTCCTTGAACGCTTCCTGATCGCAGACAGCGCGTATCTGCCCCTCCGCAAGCTCTTCCAGTTCATCGGCATAGCAGAACGCCGTATTCCATTTTCCTCTGATTTCGATCATGGGCCCATGTCCCCTGTTTCATCCCGGCGAGACGCCCAACCGTCCAGCGCCCGCTCCAGTGCCCGCAGCCCAAGAAGCAGACGCGGGCCTGGACGGCAGAGCCAGTCGGCGGGAACAACCCGCACCCGCCCGGCAAGCGCCGGGGCATGGACGCGGAAAAAGGCCGCCGGATCCTCATCCTGCGCGTGGGAGACCGCAATAATGATATCCGGATCGGCGGCAAGCAGAGCTTCGCGGCTCCAGACCGGATAGGAAGCGCCGCCATCCGGCACCAGATTGTCCGCTCCGGCCGCTGCCAGCAGTTCTCCGCCCAGGGTGCGCGGCGTGCAGACCATCAGCGGACGCAGCATGATGCAGAGCACCACCTTCGGCCTTTGACGGCCGGCACTCCGCGTCCGCACCGCCGCAAGTTCCCGTTCCATGGAATCCGCAAGCGCCTGACCCTCCCGGGCCCGGCCGGCAAGTTCCGCCAGGATGCGGATATCGTTCAGGGTGGCGGAGATACTGCGCGCATACACCACGTAGACGGCCAATCCCAATTTCTCGAGCGCGCCCACAAACCCGCGCGAGTGACAGTCGGCGGTGGCAAACACCAGATCGGGCTTCAGCGCCACGATTGCCTCCAGGCTCGGGCGATCGTAGCGACCCACACTGGGCAAGCGGGCGGCCCGGGGCGGATAGTCGCTGAACTCGGTGATGCCCGCCAGCGTCTTTTCCGCCCCTACCGCATAAAGAATTTCCGTGACGCTGGGCACCAGCGACACGATGCGGCGCGGCGTCTGCGGCACCTCGACAAGGCGCCCCACCGCATCCCGCACACTGCGGGCGCTGGCGGCGGAAGGCCAAAAGGCAAGGCTCACCGCCGCCAGGAGTACAAACGCAAAAAAAGCAGAACGCCCGCCGCGCATCACATCCATCCCTTAAAATACATCAGGCCTCATGCTTTTTCAGATGCCAACCCGAATTCCCGCGTAGGCGCCTATGCCGGGAGTGCCGTAGCCCCAGACCTCCTCATAGTCGCGATCCAGCAGGTTTTCCACACGTGCCTGCAGCTGCACGTTCTTCGTCACGTCCCAGGAGATCGCCGCGTTGAGCAGCGCGTAACCGGCAAGCGTCACCCGTCCCGACTCGTAGGTCGCCTCGTTGTAGAAGGTGTCGCGGCGGCGCCCCACGCAGAGCAGCTGCAGATCGGCGCCCAGGCTTTCCAGCACCTGCCAATGCGTGTTGAACGCGAACTTGTGCCGCGGCCGCCGCAGCAGATCCAGACCGGTTTCGCGATCCTCCGTATCGGTATAGGTATAGCTTGCGGAAAATTCCAGCTGCTCCACCGGCGCGATTCTGGCTTCCAGCTCGACTCCACGCGCCCGCGCCCGGTTGACGTTGACATAGCGGTAGACCCAGTTTTCATCCAGATCGGTGGTAATCAGATTTTTGAAGTCGTTCTGGAACCAGGCCGCGCTCAAGACGATCCTCCGCTCCCACAGCGGCTGTTCCAGACGGATATCCCAGCCACGGTTTTCTTCCGGATCCAGATGTCGGTTACCCTGCACATAGTCGGTATGGGCGTAGAGCTGATAGAGCGAAGGCGCCTTGAAGGCTGTTCCGTAGGAAACGCTCAGCTTGCTTTCCGTCACCGGCACGATATAGGCGGCGGCCGCCTTCCAGGTAGCCTTGGAGCCAAAATCCTCATGTTCGTCCAAACGCGCCCCCAGAGTGATAAAGTAGCGTTTCTGCCACTGGAGTTGCTCTTGCAGATAAACACTGGAAAGTGAACGGGACTTTTCCGGAAACTGCTCCGAAGAGACGTAGCTCATGCCATAATAGACGGATTCCGAGGTATAGCGGCTCTTCATCTCCTCTTCCTGATACTCCGCGCCCAGGGAAAGCGTATTCCATTCGGCCAGCCGCAGATCGTTCTGCCATTCGAACTTGTACAGACTGCTGTCGTACGTCGAGTAAGAACTGTCGCCGGGATGCGAAGCATCGGTATCATTGTCATACTTGCGGCGATAATCGGCCAAGGAGGCGGCCAACCTGGTATCAAGCCGGTCGTCCCAAAGGCGCAAGCCCCCCTGCAGGCGCAAGTGCAGAAAATGGGCATTGGCAAGCGAGTTGGGATCATCGCCCAGAGGGCCGCCGAAGTTGTCCATCTCGGTCCGGGTATCCTGATAGCGGCCTATAAAATCGATATAGGATTTCTCCGTGGGTTGAACGCCCAGCCGCAACGAGACAGCGGTATTCTGGTAGCCGTCATGCTCATGGTTGCCGTCTTTTTTGGCGGCGGCACTGATGCCGTCACTGTCGGTGCGTGAAACCGCAAGGGCATAGTTGACGCGTTTTTTGCTTCCGGAAACGGCGGCCGACTCGCGCAAGGTACGGAAGCTGCCTCCCTCCAGCGCGACATGGGCATGGGGACCACCCTGCCCCTTCCGGGTGATGATCTGGATGACGCCGGTCATGGCATCCGAACCATACAGCACGCTTTGCGGGCCACGCATCACCTCAATGCGTTCAACATTGTCGGTGGTCAAATGCGCGAAATCAAAGTTGCGCCCCGGCATGGAGGGATCGTTGGCCACTACGCCGTCGATCAGCACCAGTACATGTTCCGAATTGCCTCCCCGCAGAAAAACCGATGTTTGCTGCCCCAAGGCTCCCGCACGCACCACATCCAGCCCCGGCACGCTCTTGAGCGCCTCTTGCACGGTGCGGTACTGTTTGGCGGCGATTTCCTCGGCGGTAATGACCGTACAGGAACCGATCACTTCCTGAAGCGGCGTTTCCATACGGGTGGCAGTGACCACCACCGGTTCCAGTGCCACCGAATCCTTCGGCGCCGGTTCCCTGCCTTTCGTTTCCTGGGCCAGAAGCCCCTGGGCCGCCAACGCCCCAAGCCACAGCGGCGTCAGCAGCAACACCATAATCCTTGCCATCGTTCTTGCCATAAACAACCTCCTCGCAGTTGTTCTCTCCGCGATGAAAGGCGCAAGGCAAGCCCGGACCGCGGCGGCCGACAAAAAAGCCCGATCTCTTCCCATCAAAAGAAGAGCGGGCTCTCCCGTATAGGTTCGCAAACGCCTCCGCCAGGCCCACGCAAACCTTTGCGCACCGCACATCAGGACGCCCTCCCAATCACCCGGAGAGAGTGTGAATATGTACGTTCCGGCAGGTCTTCTGGCTTACAGTCATGGCTTTTCGTCTGCCTTCCCAGGCCCCTTCAGGATGCCCAGTGGCACAAAAGACGAAAAACGGCTGATCACAGCGGCGGGTCCGCGGGGGATGTACGCCCCTCTTCCCTTTTCACCCACGAAAAGTGGACACCGAAACGTCCTTTCCACCCATGGAAAGGTTCTTCCTTATAGCGTAAGGACCGCTCCCTGCACAAGTTTCCACAGAGTGAAAAGCGTAGGCATGGATGTTCCCGCAGCCCTTTCGGCCTGTTGCCGCGGCTTTTGCGCCCGGCAAAAAAACGCCTTGTCCCGGCTCCATTAAAATCCATATTTTTCAGGACATTACGAGACAGTACCCAACCATGCATCCTGC
>JAFPZV010000206.1 GCA_017417085.1 Deltaproteobacteria bacterium
ACTTCCGGGAAACCTGGAAACTGGAAGTGGGGCCGATGTGGCATGTGCAGGCGGAGGGGCTTGCGGTGGTACGTCATCAGGATGCTTTCGGCCGCAGGCTTCCCGAATGGCGGCCCTTGCCTGGCGAACGGATCCGGCTGGATATTTCGAGACCGGAAGGCGTTGCGGGACAGGGGCTGACTTTGGAACGCAGTTTCATGACGGTGGAGCCCGGCGCACGCGCGACGGCGGCCGCGCTGGAACTTGTCTGGCGTTCCGCCAAGGGCGGGGAGCATGTGCTGACGCTTCCGGAGGGCGTTGTACTGGAGCGCTTTCTGGTTGATGGGAGTAACCAGCCGGTGCGTCAGGAAGGACGGCAGGTCACGTTGGCGCTGACGCCGGGTCTTCAGACCATGAAGCTTTTCTGGCATATGCCGGAAGGGGTCAAAACCCGCCTGACGACACCTGCGGTGGATGTGGGTGTGGAAAGTGTCAACGCCCATCTCAAACTGAAGATGCCGCGCAACCGCTGGCTGGTGCTGGCGGGAGGCCCCCGGCTGGGCCCAGCGGTGCTTTTCTGGGGGTGGCTGGCGTTGCTTCTGCCGATGGCGGTGCTTTTGGGACATCTAAAATGGACGCCGCTTTCCTCTGTACACTGGTTTGTGCTGGGGCTGGGACTTTCCCAGCTGGACAAGGTGGGCGCCCTGCTTATTGTCTGCTGGCTGCTGGCTCTGGCCGCGCGTCAGCGCGTCACACTGGAAGGCCATGAGCGGATCTTCAACCTGATGCAGGTGGGGCTTGCGGCGTTGACCGCGGCTGCGCTGGCGCTTCTGGTGGTATCGGTAGGACAGGGACTTTTGGGGGATCCGCAGATGGGTGTTTCCGGCAACGGATCCTACGGTTTCCTGCTGAACTGGTATCAGGATCGGGCGGGCCAGCAGCTGCCGCAGGCCTGGGTGCTGTCGGTACCGCTTTGGATCTACCGGATGCTGATGCTTTTCTGGGCGCTGTGGCTGGCCTCCATGCTGCTCAGGTGGCTGCGCTGGGGCTGGAGCGCCTTTTCCACCGGCGGCTTGTGGCGTACGCCGCCTCTGAAGTTCAAATTCTTTTCGAAGAAGTGACGGAGCGGCAGAAGGACTCCCCCCTGGCCCTTCGGGCCATCCCCCCTCAAAGAGGGGGCTGTCGAGCGTAAGCGAGACAGGGGGAGTTGGACATCAGCGGGGAGTGCAACGATGACGGAAACGGCGCGGCCCTATCAGACGGCCCAGAGGACAGGCGAGGAGCTGGAGCGGCTTTCCGGCGCGGTGGAACGGGTGACCTTTCACAGCGAGGAGAGCGGTTTCTGCGTGCTGCGGATCAAGGTAGGCGGCAAGCGGGATCTGGTGACCGTCACCGGAACACTGCCGGAGGTGACGCCGGGAGAGTTTGTCGAGGCTTGCGGCGTGTGGCGCAACGATGCCCGCTACGGTTTGCAGTTTCAGGCGCGTCAGCTTGTCACCACGCCGCCCGGCACCGCCGAGGGCATGGAGAAGTATCTCGGGTCGGGACTGGTCCGGGGCATTGGCCCGCACTTTGCCAAAGTGCTGGTCAAGGCCTTTGGCGAGGAGGTCTTCGAGATCATTGAGAACAGCCCGCAGCAACTGGCGGAATTGCCTGGCATCGGTCCCAAGAGAATCGCCAGCATTACCGCCGCCTGGAACGAGCAGAAAAGCATCCGCGAGATAATGGTTTTTCTGCAGTCGCATGGCATTGGCACGGCGCGTGCCACCCGCATCTTCAAAACCTACGGCGAACAATCGATCCTGAAGATCACGGAAAATCCCTACCGCCTGGCGCTGGATATTCGCGGCATCGGCTTTAAAACCGCCGACATGCTGGCCAAAAATCTGGGCATTCCCGCCGATTCGCTGATGCGGGCGCAGGCGGGCCTGCGCCATGTGCTGCAGGAACTTTCCGGCGAAGGCCATTGTGCCTGCGAAGTGCAAAGCCTGATGGTGCAGGCCGCCAAACTGCTGGAAATTGGGGCGGCGCTTGTGGCGGAGGCGCTGGAGCGGGAAGTGGCGGAGGGCAATCTGGTGCGTGAGGAGCTGAACGCCCAGGACTGCGTGTTTTTGACGCCGCTGTACCGCGCCGAAACCGGCGTGGCCAGGAAGTTGTCGAGCCTTGCTGAAGGGCCGCCGCCCTGGGGTGAAATCGACATGGAAAAGGCGCTTTCGTGGGTTGAGGGACAGACCGGCCTGAAGCTTTCTCTCTCCCAGAAGGAAGCGCTGCGGCGGATTTCCGTCTCAAAGGTTGCGATTGTGACCGGTGGCCCCGGTGTGGGCAAAACCACGCTCATGAACAGCCTGCTGCGCATTATCGGCGCCAAAAAGATGCATATTCAGCTGTGCGCGCCTACTGGCCGGGCCGCCCGGCGCCTGGCCGAAACCACTGGGCTTGAGGCCAAAACCATTCACCGCGCTCTGGAGTTCGATCCCTCGGCCATGGGCTTCAAACGTAACGCGGAATATCCGCTGGGAACGGATGTCCTTGTGGTGGACGAGAGTTCCATGGTTGATGTGGTGCTGATGAACCGGCTGCTGGCCGCGGTGCCTCCGCATGCGGCGCTGCTTCTGGTGGGGGATGTGGATCAGCTGCCTTCGGTGGGGCCGGGTGCGGTGCTGGCCGACATCATTGCGTCGGAAGCCTTTCCGGTGGCGCGTCTGACCGAAATTTTCCGCCAGGCGGCCTCCTCGCGCATTGTCATGACCGCGCACCGTGTCAACCGTGGGGAAATGCCGGAAAAACTGCCGCCCGGAACGGCAAGCGATTTTTACTTTATTGCTGCGGAAACGCCCGAAGAGACGCGGGCCAAACTGCTTGAGGTGGTAACGGTCCGCATTCCACGCCGTTTTGGTTTTCATCCGATCCGCGACATCCAGGTGCTGACGCCCATGAATCGCGGCGGCTTGGGCGCCCATGCCCTGAACGAGGATCTGCGCGGACGGCTCAACGCCGCTGCGGAACCGCGCCTGACCCGCTTTGGCTCGACCTTCGCCCCTGGCGACAAGGTGATCCAGATGGTGAACAACTACGATCGCGAAGTTTTTAACGGCGATATCGGCTTTGTCCGCGAAATCGATCTGGAAGAGGGGCGGATGAACATGGACTTTGACGGACGCTGCGTGACCTGCGAATTTGGCGAGCTGGACGAAGTGTCGCTGGCCTATGCCGTCTCCATTCACAAGAGCCAGGGTTCGGAATATCCGGTGGTGGTGATCCCCCTGGTGATGCAGCACTACACGCTTCTGGAACGCAACCTGCTGTATACGGCGATCACAAGGGGGAAAAAGCTGGTGGTGATCATCGGTCAGCCCAGGGCGCTGGCGCTGGCGGTGCGCAATCGCCGGGCCTCACGCCGTATCACCGGACTTGCGCAGCGGCTGCGGACGCTCAAGGCAGGCTCCGAAGAAAATCACTGA
>JAFPZV010000207.1 GCA_017417085.1 Deltaproteobacteria bacterium
CAGATCCAGATGGTTTGTCGGCTCATCCAGCAGCAGCAGCTGCGGACGGCACAGCAGCAGCCTCGCCAGCGCAATGCGCATTTGCCAGCCGCCGGAGAAGGTCTCGCAGGGCTTCTCCCAGTCACTGCGGGCAAAACCCAGTCCATCCAGCACCCGGGCAACTTCGGCCTCCATGGAATAGCCGCCCCCCGCCCGGAACCTTTCCTGCAGTTCCGCATAACGCGCCAGCGACTTTTCATCATCGAGGCGGCTTTCCAGCGCCCGCAGCTCCTTTTCCAACCCGGTCAGCTCGGTCAGCGCGGCACTGGTTTCAGCAAAAAGCGAACGCGAGCCGAAACCGGTTACCATCTGCGGCAGATAGCCGACCATGGCGTCCCGGGAAATATCCAGCGTGCCCCGATCCGGTTCCAGTTCGCGGGCCAAAATGCGCAGCAATGTTGTCTTGCCCGCGCCATTGGGACCGCACAGGCCAATACGCTGGTTGTCGCCAACCACCCAGGAGACATCCGACAACACCGTGCGTCCGCCAAAATCTTTGCCGATACCGTTGAGATGAAACATGAAAAAAAGAAAGAAATTCAAAAATCCATTAAAAAACGCGGAATTCCGCTCCGATTTGGAGTATCGGCATCCCGCTCCATCTGCCGAAGTTCACGCTGCCTTTTCCATCCCTGATGGGTCCATCTTCAGATGACAGCATACCGGCCAGCTCCAAATGCCGCGCCCTTGCCGATATTCAAAAGCGAGCCCAGCGCCACCACCCACCACAGATCCTCCAGACCGGGGCCGGCCACCGCCAGTTCCCCAACCACACCGCCGATGGTCTCCTGGCCTGCGACAGATTTCCAGTCCCGCCACTCCAGACGGGAAAGCGTCGTTTCAAGCCCATTCGCAAGATCAACCAGCCGGCGGGCGTTGATGCTGCCGCGCATCTGGCAATAGTAGTAGAGCATTGAAGTCACCCGCCGCAGCATAAAGGGAAAAACCTCTCCAAACCCGGGCTGAAACAGTGGCTTGCCGTGCGACATCAGACGGGCCGGCGTATCGAAACGCACGGCCATTTCCGCTTCTCCGCGTCCGGCGGCAAAATCTTCCAGCCACCACGACAAGGGGATCAGCGCCGGAGCGAAATCGCCCTCTCCTTCCATCCAGACGAGACGGCGATTGCCGCTGGCATCTTCCGATTCGACACACTCCAGCGTAAAGCGCAGAAGTCCCGCTTCCACGCCATATTCGCCCATTTCCGCAATCAATTCAATCAAACGCGGCAATTCCTGAACACCCCGCCCAAACAGCCGAAAGGTCAGAAAGGCACACGAGTCTGCCGCAACTTCCAGCGGGATTTCCGCGGGCGGCACCAGCACAAAGGCAGGCGCCGGTTTCTGATGCTGGTGCGCCTCATGAAAATCGACCTGGGGATCCACCAGATCCGCATAGGGCTGGCCTTTCACGCTTTCCAGCCGACGCGCCGCCTTTAAAAGGCCCGCGCGCATTCCCAAAAGCAGTTGAGCGGTAAAGAGCGAACGCTCCACCATCCGCAGTTTAAAATGCACAAGCGCGAAATCCGCTCCTTCCAGCGACGGATGGGCCAATTTCATCGGAATATCCTCCCTTTCTCAACCCTCTTTCCCAAATCCGCCGTTTTCACAACAGCGTTTTCAGGTACTCGCGGTTTAACGCGGCTATGAAACGCACGCTCAAACCCTTGGGGCAGGCGGCCTCGCATTCATAGTGATTGCTGCAGTTGCCAAAACCGTGCTGCAGCATGGCCTCGGTCATGACGCACACCCGCTGGCGCGCCTCCACTTTTCCCTGCGGCAGCCGCGCCAGCCCCGCCACCTTGGCGCCGGTAAACAGCATGGCGGATCCATTGGGACAGGCGGCCACACAGGCTCCGCAACCGATGCACTCGGCGGCGTCCATGGCATACTCGGACGCCTCATGCGCCACCAGAATGGCATTGGCGTCGCGGGCCGAGCCGGTGTTCACCGAAATATAGCCTCCCGCCTGCACCAGGGCATCCAGTGCCGAACGATCCGTCACCAGATCCCGCAAGACCGGAAAGGCCCGGGCACGAAACGGTTCGATATAAATGGTGTCGCCATCTTTAAAGTGGCGCATGTGCAGCTGGCAGACGGTCGTACGCCTGAAACCTCCGTGCGGGATGCCGTTGATGGTCAGCGAACAGGCACCGCAAATGCCTTCACGGCAGTCGTGGTCAAAGGCTATGGGCTCCGCCCCCTCCTTAATCAGGCGCTGGTTCACCATATCCAGCATCTCCAGAAACGACATGTCCGGGCTGACATCGTGCGCCTCGTGCCGCTCCAGCCGTCCAGGCTCCTGCGGTCCGTTCTGCCGCCACACATACAGAGTCAGATTCATCATCATCTCCCACATTCACGATTGCCGTTCTCGCCGGCGTACATTTTACTTGTAGCTTCTTACCGCAAGCTCGACATTCTCGAAGACCAGCGGCTCCACGTGCCGCACCGGCGGCGTTTCCTCCCCCCGATATTCCCAGGCGGCGACATGGGCGAAATGCGCATCGTCGCGCAGCGCCTCACCGTCCTTCGTCTGGTGTTCCACCCGGAAATGTCCGCCGCAGGACTCGTCGCGCTCCAGCGCATCCCGCACCAGGAGTTCCGCGAAATCCAAAAAATCTTCCAGCCGCAGGGCCTTTTCCAGTTCCTGGTTGAGCCTGTCTTCGCCTCCCGGTACCCGCACATCTTTCTTAAATTCGTCCCGTAAACGCGGAATTTCCGCCAGAGCTTCGCACAAACTCTCCCTGCTGCGGGCCATGCCGGCCTTTTCCCAGAGCAAATGTCCCAGCTCACGGTGCAGCTCATCTACCGTGTGCTGCCCTCTCATCTCCAAAAGCCCG
>JAFPZV010000208.1 GCA_017417085.1 Deltaproteobacteria bacterium
ACATTCTCGAAGACCAGCGGCTCCACGTGCCGCACCGGCGGCGTTTCCTCCCCCCGATATTCCCAGGCGGCGACATGGGCGAAACGCGCATCATCGCGCAGCGCCTCACCATCCTTCGTCTGGTGTTCCACCCGGAAATGTCCGCCGCAGGACTCGTCACGCTCCAGCGCATCCCGCACCAGGAGTTCCGCGAAATCCAGAAAATCTTCCAGCCGCAGGGCCTTTTCCAGTTCCTGGTTGAGCCTGTCCGCGCCTCCCGGTACCCGCACATTTTTCTTAAATTCGTCCCGTAAACGCGGAATTTCCGCCAGAGCTTCGCACAAACTCTCCCTGCTGCGGGCCATGCCAGCCTTTTCCCAGAGCAAATGTCCCAGCTCACGGTGCAGCTCATCTACCGTGTGCTGCCCTCTCATCTCCAAAAGCCCGGCAATGCGCGCCCGGCACGCGGAAAGCGCATCGACGCAGGCGGGATGATCGGCCAGAACCTTTCCCGGTGTTGTCCCCGCAAGATAGTTGCCGATGGTGTTGGGCAGCACGAAGTAACCATCCGCCAGGCCCTGCATCAGCGCGCTGGCCCCCAGCCGGTTGGCGCCATGATCGGAGAAATTGGCCTCGCCCAGCACAAACAGCCCAGGAAGGTTGCTTTGCAGGTTGTAATCCACCCACAGACCGCCCATTGTGTAGTGAGGCGCAGGATAGATACGCATCGGTGCCGCATATCCGTCTTCACCGGTAATCCGTTCGTACATCTCGAACAGATTGCCGTAGCGCTCCTGCACCACGTTTCGTCCCAGCCGCCGGATAGCGTCCTCAAAATCCAGATAGACGCCGCGTCCGCCCGGTCCCACACCACGCCCGGCATCACACACCTCCTTGGCGGCACGCGAGGCGATGTCACGCGGGGTGAGATTGCCGTAGGCGGGGTAACGCCTTTCCAGATAGTAGTCGCGTTCATCTTCCGGAATCTGTGCCGGAGGACGGATATCACCCGCTACTTTGGGCGCCCAGATGCGGCCATCGTTGCGCAGGGACTCCGACATCAGGGTCAACTTGGACTGGTAGGGACCGGCAGCGGGAATGCAGGTGGGATGGATCTGGGTATAGCAGGGATTGGCAAACAGGGCACCGCGCCGGTAGGCGTGCCATGCAGCGGAAACGTTGCATCCCATGGCATTGGTGGAAAGATAGTAGACGTTGGCGTACCCGCCGGTCGCCAGCACCACGCAGTCCGCAGTCCAGGCGGAAAGCTCCCCGGTGATCAGATGGCGCGTCACAATGCCTTTGGCCTCGCCGCCTACAACGATCAGATCCAGCATCTCCGTACGGGTGTGCAGCGCCACTCTGCCGTCGTGAATCTGGCGCGACAGGGCGTGATAGGCGCCCAGCAGCAGCTGCTGGCCCGTCTGTCCACGGGCGTAAAAGGTACGCTGCACCAGCGCGCCGCCAAAAGAACGGGTGGCCAGATAGCCTGCGTAGTCGCGGGCAAAAGGCACGCCCTGGGCCACGCACTGATCAATAATCGCCCCGCTCAATTCCGCCAGACGATAGACGTTGGCCTCGCGCGAACGGAAATCCCCGCCCTTTATGGTATCAAAAAACAGCCGGTACACGCTGTCGCCGTCGTTACGATAGTTCTTCGCGGCGTTGATACCGCCCTGGGCGGCAATGCTGTGCGCCCGGCGGGGGCTGTCCTGATAACAAAAGACATCGACATGGTAGCCCATCTCGCCCAGAGTCGCAGCGGCGGAAGCACCCGCCAGGCCGGAGCCCACCACGATAACCTTGAAACGCCGCCGGTTGGCCGGGTTGATCAGCCGGGAGTCCCGCAGATGCCGCTGCCATTTCTGCTCCAGCGGCCCGGAAGGAATTTTGCCATCCAGAACCATTGTCCTTACTCCTTGCCCCCGCAAAGGGAAAGTTCAGTCACCGACAACATAGATCGCGGTGATTTCGCCGAAATAACTGATGTGCATATCCGGTTTGGAACCCGCATGAGCGCCTGACGCGCCTGCCGGATAGAAGCGCTGTTTGATGTCGTCGCCCAGCAGGGCCAGATCCTGCGGCTGCCGGTAGATCACCCGGCATTCCAGGGTCAGCGGAAACTCCCTGATCGCAGGAACAGAAATTGTTTCGGCCTCGATCAACGTGAGCGATGCTTCCCTCACCTTGTCGATGTCCCGGCCGCTCTGACTGCCGCAGACCGCAAGGATGCGCTTGTCGAAGGGCTCGAGCGGGACATTGACGGTAAACTCGGGATTCCTGTCCAGCAATTCCCGGGTGTAGCGGCTCTCCCGCACATAGGTGACGAAGACCAGCTTGCCCCAGTTGATGCCGAAGGTTCCCCAGCCGATCACCATGCTGTTCACCTTACCGTCCGCCTTTGTCGTCAGCAGAATTCCCTGGGGAAGCGCACGCAGAATGGAACCCGCGGCTTCTTCCAGTTGTATGGAGCGTTTGTTCAAGCGGTGTTCTCCTCTATTTGGAAATTGAAAACTATGGGAAGAAAACTTTAAAACCCGCCCAGCGCCCACAGCGGGATGAATGCGAAGCCCGCGGCAAGCGCAAGAGCCGCAAACAGCCCCAGCCGCGCAATGACCGGCAACGTATGATCGTTGTTCAGGCCGAAAGTCTGACAAAGCGACTGGAGGCCGTGCGCCAGATGGCAGAAAAGCGCTGCCATCGCGCCGACGTAGACCAGCGCCCGCAACGGGTGCCGGAAATTCTCCGTCACCATGAGAAAGACATCCGGCCGTCCCGCACCGTCCAGCGCATGGGAAGCTTCCGGCCAGAGCAGACGCAGCGTGAAATGAGCAAGGTGCAGAACGATGAAGGCCAGCAGCACCAGCCCGCTCCAGATCATGGTTTGCGAGGCGAAGGTCGCGGCACGCCGGTTCCGGACCGCATATTTTTCCGGCCGGGCGCGGCGATTCTCCAGCGTAAGCCAGACGCCAAAACCCACGTGCGCCGCAAGCAGTGCGGCCAAGCCCAGCCGGGCCACCCAGACCAGCGGTCCCAGCCGATGCAGGGTGGCCGCATAGATGTTGAGCGCGTCGCTTCCCGCAAAGAGCGTGGTGTTGCCCAACAGATGCACCACCAGAAAAGCCGCCATCGCCAGACCGGTCAGCGCCATGAACAGCTTGCGCCCCACGGGATTTTTGATCACGTTTACCAGCCGCATCGTCTCTCCCTCTCTCTATGAAAAAAAAATAATCGAATCCGTAAAAAACAGCGCCACCTTTTGGCAAATGTCCCTTCCCTCTTTTCATCTCTTCCATATAAGATGCAAAAAGCAATCGGCAAAACCGTCATGGGACATCGTGGACGCCACGCGTATGAATCTGTAATCTTCCACTACGTGTCCGTAATTCTCAACAACAATTTTTACAAAAG
>JAFPZV010000209.1 GCA_017417085.1 Deltaproteobacteria bacterium
AAAGATTCTTGGCGCTTTTTTGAAGCGAGAATTGCACCGTGATGTTTTTTTGTGCAACTGTTCTCAGATTCTCAATGTCCTCAGCAGATGAAGCTGCTGTTCCGGAGTGTCGGCAACCGGCAATTGCAGTCTGTGTAGCAAGGGCGGCAAAGCTTCCGCGCGCCGCTGCCAGCCATGCGAAGTCTCCACCAGCCGCCGCAACAACTGACGAGTGCGCAGGCCGTCGAACCAGCCATGAAAAGCAGCATGCAGTCCTTGCGGCGTCCGGTGATTGCGCCGCAATTTTCGCCAGTTCTGCGCAAAATGGCGTTCCTCCAGAAAAACGGCCAAAGGCTCCGCAATACAGGCAGACCGCCGCAGTAGCTCCTCTTCCGACGCATCCAGATGAGAAGCAATCGTTTCAAGCCAGGCTTTCAACAGATCAAAAACTTCCACCGGATAGAAATCGCGTTCATTTTCAGGATCGTGAAGGAGTTGCGCCAAACGCGGACCGGTACCAAACGGCACCCGTGACGAGAGCCGCGCCGCCGGATGAACCGTTGTGCCGGACAAAGGTTCGACCCGCGTGACACGAATCAGCTGCTGGAGAAAATAGAAATCCTCTCCCGAAGTTTTGCGGTTCATGCCGCCCGCGGCCATATACGACTGAAGATCACAGGCAAAAGCGCTGCCGATGGTGTGCACTGCATAGGGAGAACCGGCCCAGCGCAGTCCCAGCACATAGCCGCGCAAGAACAGTTCATAATGGATTATGGCGGCAGACAGTTCGGGCGTCGTGCCTTCGCGGTGGCAAAAGTCGATCACCACACCACCGCGTTTTCCGACAAAATGCGTATAAAGCGCCGGCAAATAATCAGGTTCCACCCAGGTATCCGCATCCAGTGAGACCAGAAGACCTTCGGGACGCACATACGGCAAAACAAGATCAAAACCAATTTTCCGGGCGGTGCCAACCCCTTCTTTCAGCGGCAGTTCACAGCCTGGCGAAGCGGCATCCACCACCCCCAGCCTGACCGGCCCACGGTAACGGCGTAACCACTCAAGCAACGCACGGTTATCATCCACAACTGCAGGAGCAGCATCCAGGGAGTTGTTGACCACCACCACGACGAGCGTTTTTTCCAACAGTTCAGATGGATTGCGCTCCAGTTTTGCCAAGGTTTCGGGAAAAGAAGCGCTTTCCGCCAGTGCCGGTATGACAACCGCGGCGGAAAAATCCCGTCCCGCAACATTTTCCAGCCGCCACGGCCCGGGCAAAGCACTCCGACGCAGATAGCGCACAACATTCATGGATACTTTTTTCTCCCGAAGCTCAAAAATATTTTATGAAAGATTCAACATGGAGTATTCATTGTGGCAAAAAACAGGTATTTTTCAGGGGGAGAAAAAACAAAAGCCGCCTGATCACTGATGATTCAAGCAGCTTGCCGCCATTTTGGTACCCGGAGCCGGGTTTGAACCGGCACAGCCTTGCGGCCGAGGGATTTTAAGTCCCTTGCGTCTACCAATTCCGCCATCCGGGCAAAAAAGCACTATCAATCAAGCATTGGAGCCATTTTCATGGAACGGTATTTAAAATGTCCCAAGTGCCAGACAGAAGTCAAGGAATATAAAAATCCCTTCCCAACAGCCGACATCATTATACGCATTGCCGGGAAAATTGTTCTCGTGGAGCGCCGCAACCCTCCCCATGGATGGGCATTGCCGGGAGGATTTGTCGACTACGGCGAATCGCTGGAACAGGCCGCCGCCCGCGAAGCGCTGGAAGAAACCGGTCTCGTGGTCAAAAACCTGCGGCAGTTCCGGGCCTATTCTGCTCCTAACCGGGATCCGCGCTTTCATACTGTCTCCATGGTATTCATAGCCGATGCGGAAGGCGAACCACAGGGCGGAGACGATGCGCTCAGAGCCCGCCTTTTTTCTCCAGAAGCCTTGCCCGACCCCCTTTGCTTTGATCATGCGAAGATTCTTGCCGACTATCTGGCCAGTTCTTTAAGCCAAATGAGGTGAGGAGAACCAGCGCCCACGGAAAAAGGCTTCAACCGGAAAACCGTTCCAGAAAACCGACGTCCACCTTGCCTTCCTGGAATTCGTGATTGGCCATGATTTTCTGGTGAAAGGGGATGGTGGTTTTAATTCCTTCGATAATATATTCATCCAGCGCCCGTGACATGCGCCGAATCGCTTCCTCACGATTGTCGGCATGGACAATCAGCTTGGCGATAAGGGAATCATAGTAGGGCAAGACGGTATACTGGTCGTAAATGGCGCTCTCCACACGCACGCCCAAACCGCCCGGCTGATGATAGCCATCAATTTTGCCCGGCGAAGGCACAAAGCGTTCCGGATCTTCGGCGTTGATCCGGCATTCGATCGCATGGCCGCGAAGCTGGATATCGTTCTGGGTGAAACGCAGGGGATACCCCGCAGCCGAATAGATCTGTTCCCGCACCAGGTCAATGCCGGTTATCATCTCCGTTACCGGATGCTCCACCTGAATGCGGGTGTTCATCTCCATGAAGTAGAAATTGCCGTCCGCATCCAGCAAAAACTCGGCGGTTCCGACATTGGTATAGTGAACCGCCCGGGCAATAGCCACCGCAGCAGCACCCATCCGTTCCCGCAATTCCTGCGTTATGACCGGACAAGGCGATTCCTCGATGAGTTTTTGATGGCGGCGCTGGATGGAACAGTCCCGTTCGCCGATGTAGACCACATGGCCGCATTGATCCGCCAAAAGCTGCACTTCAACATGGCGGGGATTCACACAGTACTTTTCCACATAAACATCGGGATTGCCGAAGGCATTTTGGGCTTCACTACGGGCGGTAGCCAGGGCATTGGCGAATTCTTCGGGGCTGTGCACCACCTTCATGCCCCGTCCCCCGCCACCGGCAGTCGCCTTGATGATAACGGGATAACCAATCTGGGCGGCAACGGCTTCGGCCTCTTCAAGGCTGCGCACCGCTTCGGAGGTTCCCGGCAAAATGGGCACCCCGACCGCCGCCACCGTTTGCCGGGCCCGAATCTTGTCGCCCATCAAATGCATGTTCTCCGCCGTGGGCCCAATAAAAGTCAAACCGCATTGACCACAGATTTCGGCAAATTCGGCATTTTCCGCCAGAAAACCATAGCCAGGGTGAATCGCGTCGGCATCCGTCACCTCGGCGGCACTGATAATCGCCTTGACATTCAGATAACTGCCAGCACTCGCCGCAGGACCGATGCAAATACTTTCATCGGCCAGTTTGACATGCAGAGATTCGGCATCCACATCGGAATGTACCGCAACCGTTTTTACTCCGATCTCCTTGCAGGCACGGATAATACGAAGGGCGATCTCCCCCCGGTTGGCAATCAATATCTTACGAAACATAAAACATCCCACATCAACGGCGAAACACGCCGGAGGCTTTTTTACGTGGCACCATGAACAAAAACATTTTTGAACGCATTCTTCCTCAGGCGCCTACAGCTTTTCCACACGGAACAACGTCTCGCCATATTCCACTGGCTGTGCGTTTTCCTTGAAAATTTCACAAATGCGGCACCGGAAATCCGCCTCGATCTCGTTCATCAGTTTCATGGCTTCCACGATACAGAGAACCTGTCCCTTTTCAACCACCTGACCGGCTTCAACATAGGGACTGGAATCCGGCGAAGGCGCACGATAAAAAGTGCCGACAATCGGAGAGGGAATATCGACCAACCGTTCGTTTTTTTCTTCGGAAGGCGGAGCGGCAACCGGGGCAGCCGTTTGCTGCTCGGACACAGAGGACGACGCTATGACCGGTGCGGCAGCAGTCGTTTGGGGCTGTCCACCACCACGCCGGATGGAAAGTTTTTTTCCATCTTCCTCCAGTTCGAAATCCGTAATATCTGTCTGCATGAGCATTTCGATCACATCGCGCAATTCTTCTATATTCATTCAATTCCTCACTGCTTCGTCAATACAAACACCATAGCGGCATTTGAAACAAAAACGGCCTGTAGTAAAATAGTTATCTTTTAATAATATGCAACCACTTGGGAATGACCGTTAATGCCTCACATCCATTCGCCGTCACCGCCACCGTATCCTCAATCCGGACGCCGCCGATATCGGGAAGATAGATACCTGGCTCAATAGTAAACACCATGCCCTCTTCCGCAATATCTTCGGAACGCGGCGACACCAACGGATATTCATGAATTTCCAGACCAACGCCATGCC
>JAFPZV010000210.1 GCA_017417085.1 Deltaproteobacteria bacterium
CCCGACGCATCTGGGAGCGGGGGCAAGACGACAGGTTCCCGATACTACCACTTGCCAACAACCATGATGCGCTACAAAGGGAGATAATCGGTGGCAGCCGGGAAAGACCGGCAATTATGCGAACGTCAGCTAATGGTAAGCGCCGGTTTCTAAATCGGGATGCGGGTTCGACCCCTGCCGTTCGCACCAATGTAAAGCTCGCGCCACGGCTATGCTGTGCTGGCTTTGGAGGGGAAAGCGCGAATATCTCCTTGCTCAAGCGGACACGGGCCATTATGCGATGAAAATTTCGGTGTGCAACGCAAGAAGTCCGTAACGTTACCGATGGCAGCCGGGAAAGACCGGCTATTTTCGCCACATAAGGAGGCGGCAGCCCATGAAAATCATACAGGCGGGATATGAGATCATCCGCCCGAACATCGAGGACGGCGGCGCTGGCCGCGATGCCATTTATCGGCTGATCGAGCAGGCAGGCCGGACGTGCTACAAGAGCGAGGACAAGACCACGGAGGACAGCGCGGCGAAATTTGTGCGCGGGCTGGTGAAAAGGCACCATGAGGCCATGCTGGAACATGCCAGCATGACGGTGAAATTCACGGTTGACCGGGCCGTTGCCAATGAGATTGTGCGTCACAGGATCGCCAGCTACGCCCAGGAGAGCACGCGCTACTGCAATTACGGCGCGGACAAGTTCGGGAGCGAAATCACGGTGATCGAGCCTTGCTATCTGGTGAAGGAGACGAAAGGCTGGGAGGCGTGGTATAAGGCGTGCAAAGTTGCCGAAAAGATGTACTTTGACATGCTGGACTTCGGATGCCTGCCGGAGCAGGCGCGGGCCGTGCTGCCTCTTTCCACAAAGACCGAGCTGGTCATGACCGCGAACATGCGGGAATGGCGGCATTTTCTCAACCTTCGGGCCGCAGGCGTGACGGGCAGGCCCCATCCGCAGATGCTTGAGGTTACTGTACCTCTCCTGGGGGGGCTGAAAGCATACATGCCGGAGCTGTTCGGCGACATAGGCGGTGATCCTGATGGACACGCTTGAGGAGACGAAGGTGTGCCCGCCCGGCCCTGACAAGTGCCCGATCTGTGCGACAAAGCACGATCCGAAGGAACCGCACGACAAGGACAGTCTGTATTACCAGAACCGTTTCCGCAGGCAGCATAAGAGGTTCCCCACCTGGGCCGACGCGATGGCGCATTGCAGCGCCGCAACCAGGGCGGCGTGGAAGGAAAAGCTGCTGGCCGCTGGCGTTTCGCCGGAGGAGTTAGGCGAGGATGGATCACCACGGATGGATTAACCTCAAGGAACACACGCCTGCGCCGGAGGACGGCGAATACGTTCTTGTCTGGCATGTATACCAGGGCACAATGGCGATACGGCGGGAGGAATGCACAAAGAACCGCTTTTACAGCCATTGGAAACCCATTCCCACCGAGGGCTGGATCGACAAAAACGAACACATGCCCACGGTGGAAGATGGCGACGTTTGGCGCTGCGTGCTGACGCGCCATGAGATTTACGGATTCAAAGTGACCGGCTGGCAACAACTGGAACACGACAGGTATTACACCCATTGGATGCGCACACCAGAACCGCCAGACGATTTCGTTGAGTTGAGAAACATTCTTTGAAGGAGGATCGCAGAATGAACGACATTGCCAACGCCACGGCACAGGAACTTACCGTACTCGACGGACTTGCGATGCAGGCGCGGACGCTGCGCCTGTCCATCAACATGAACATGTGGCAGCTCGCCCGCGTTTTCATTGAGGCCAAGGA
>JAFPZV010000211.1 GCA_017417085.1 Deltaproteobacteria bacterium
ACGCAGTGCCCGTCGTGTGGCAGCAAGCTGGTGTATACGTGCAAAATGTCCGGCCGCAGGGCCAAATGTCCTGCCTGCAAGACGGTAGTGGAGCTGAGCTGAAGCAACTTTTCCTGTTGCAGGAAAAACCGTCTGGGGCAACCGGGATTGGGAATGGATCCCAAACAGCGTCCTTTTTTGGGAAAATGGACGCTGTTTGTTTTTATGCGGCCGACGTTTTTAACCGGTAATGAACCCAAAACGTTCCAGATCCTCTTTCGGGGCCTGATCGAAATGGGAAAATTCCATGGTGAATGAGCCCCGGCCCTTGGTGGCGCTGCGCAGCTCCGTCATGAAACCGAACATCTGTGCCAATGGCGCTGCGGCGCGCAGGATCTCCATGTCTCCGCGGGATTCCATGCCGGTGATACGCCCCCGTTTCTGGCGCAGGAAGGTGAGCACTTTGCCGGAAAATTCGGAAGGCGTGGAAATTTCCAGCGCCATGATGGGTTCCAGAAGGGTCGGATCGGCGCTTTGCGCGGCGCTGATGAAACCTTTCTGGGCGGCGGCGCAAACGCCCATCATCGTGGTGACGCCGGGGGTGAAGGGAGCTTCCGCGACCGTTACCCGCACGTCGGTGATGGGATAGCCGGAACGGATGCCGGTGCGGCAGCTCTGTTCCAGCGCCTCCCGCAGCGCCGTGCGCAGCTCCGGTGGCAGCTGGATGGCTGGATTTTCGTCATCAAGCGTTATCTGGACGCCGTCACCGCGTTCGAGCGGCGTCAGCGTGAAGCGGAGCTCGCCGCGTTGCATCTTTCCTTCGGTTTCAATTTCAAATACCTCGTGATGCTCCACCTCCTTGCGGATCGTTTCCCGGTAAACCACCTGCGGCCGTCCGGTCTTGACATTGAGCCCGAAGTCATCCGCTAGGCGCCGGGTAATTACCTCCAGGTGCAGTTCGCCCATGCCGCTCAGGATGGTCTGGCCGGTATCATGGTCTTCGCGCACCTTGAAGGTGGGATCCTCCCACAGCAGTTTTTCCAGTGTGGGCAGCAGCTTTTCCCGATCTTCCACGCTGCGGCTTTCCACCGCCAGCGAGACCACCGGTTCGGGGACATCGAGTCCGGACAGAATGAGCGGGTGATCGACGGCGCAAAAGGTGTCGCCGGTCAACGCGCCCTTGAGGCCTGTGGCGGTGACGATGTCGCCGGTGCTTGCGGTTTCGATGCGGTCGCGTTTGTGCGAGTGCATCCGGAACATGCGGGAGATCTTTTCCTGCTGGTTACGGGTGGCGTTGAGGATGGTATCGCCGGCATGCAGCGTGCCGGAGTAGATGCGCAAATAGGTGAGCTTGCGGCCCTCGTCGGCGAAAACTTTGAAAGCCATCGCGCAGAGCGGCCCGCGTGGATCACAGGGCAGGCTTTCCTGAACGCCGGTTTTGGGATTGAATGCGGGCGTTGGCGGCATGTCCAGCGGTGAGGGCAGATAGCGGGCAACGGCGTCCATCAGTGGCTGGATTCCCTTGTTGCGCAAGGCGGCCCCCAGAAACACCGGGAAAAGTCCGCCGGCAAGCACGCCCTTTCGAATCGCCGCGTACACTCGCTCCGGTTCCACCGTGTTGCCTTCCAGGAAATCGTCGAGGATGGAGTCGTCGTAATCGGCGGCGGCCTCCAGAATGGCCTCACGAGCGCTTTGCGCGGCCTCGGCGTATTCCGGGGCGATGGGGCTGGTGGCCGGCATGTTTTCCGACTCGGGGAAGGTGAGCATCTGGCCGGCAAGTGGATCGAGAACGCCGCTGAAGGAGCTTTCCGCGCCCAGGGGCAGTTGCATGAGCACCGGACGGGCGGCGAGACGTTCGCGCATTTGGCTCAAAACCGCCTCGTGATTGGCGCCTACGCGGTCCATCTTGTTGATGAAGCAGATACGTGGCACCTGATAACGGTTGGCCTGCCGCCAGACCGATTCGGTTTGTGGCTGCACGCCTTCCACCGCGCTGAAGATGGCCACGGCTCCATCCAGCACGCGCAGGGAACGTTCCACTTCGATAGTAAAATCGATATGCCCGGGTGTGTCGATGAGGTTGATCTGGCAGTCGCCCCACTGGCAGGTGGTGTTGCTGGCAGTGATGGTGATGCCGCGCTCCTGTTCCTGAACCATCCAGTCCATGGTGGCCGCGCCTTCATGAACTTCGCCGATCTTGTGGATCTTGCCGCTGTAAAAGAGAATGCGTTCCGAAACGGTGGTCTTGCCGGCGTCAATATGGGAGATGATGCCGATATTGCGGAGATTTTTTAACGGTATGGCGCTCATGGGTTTTTCCTCGAAAACGGGTACATGCTTTATGGAACTTCAAGTTTTTATAGTGATTTTGGGAAACTGTACAGCCAAAACATGAAAGCGGGCAATCTGCGCCGCGGTTTGGAAAAGTACTTCTTTTTCATTCTCTTCGGGAAAATTCGCATCCACAGTAGTTTTGCCTGTAGAAACCGAAATGGCGGCTGAGCTCCAGGCTGCGCTTGAAACCGTCGCGCTTCTTGAAGTTCCACGGCTGAAATCCGGGAAAAACGCCGCCGACTTCGAAGATTCGGGGGCTTGACTTGTGGGGACTGACGGTCAGCGATGTGGTGAAGGGAAGACCAAGATCTTCGGCCAGCCGCCGCGTGCGTTCCAGATTGAAGGCGAAGCAGCGCCGGCAGCGTTCGCCGCCTTCCGGCGCGTTCTCCAGCCCCGCGACATGTTCAAGCCAGGTTTCATGCCCGATATCGTCCACTTCCAGCCGGGAGTTGGAGAGCTTGGCGAGTCTGAACACTTCGTGCAGGCGGTGATCGCGTTCCGCCTGCGGGGCGATATTGGCGTTGGAGAAGAACAGCACGGCTCGAAAACCTTCCAGCGCCAGCCGTTCCAGGCAGGCCGAGGCGCAGGGCGCGCAACAGACGTGAAGCACAATGGCGGGCATGGACATGGGCTCAGTGCATCCTTTTCGAAGAAATATCGCTCTGAAAAAAACAATTTTCAAATAAAATTCTCTTTTAATCTGACCGGAAATCGTTTAAAAGCGAAAAATTTTAAAAGGCGAGAAATCGTCTTTTGTCCGGAAATGGTTCCGGGCTTTTCCCCATAAAAAGGAAGAGGAACGATGAACGAAAAAATCAGAGAAATAGCCGCACGTGTACGGGAAATGCGTGAGTTGTCGGAGATATCGGCAGCCCGGATGGCCCAGCTGGTCGATGTGCCGCATGATGTGTACCTGAGTTACGAGCAGGGCGAGGCGGATATTCCGGCGAG
>JAFPZV010000212.1 GCA_017417085.1 Deltaproteobacteria bacterium
AAAATGCCAAATTGACAAATCTTGTATTTCCCAAAAAAGAAAACGATAATGCATAGAGTCCCCACCATGCATGCCGTTTAATCCATCTGCGTACATACTCAATAATCTAATGTTGCTATTTTCCGCTTCCAATGTCACTCTTGCATCTGGATTTTCCAACTGCTTTGCCTGCTTCATTTGCTTGACTTCCTCCGTCAGCAAGTGCTCCGCCTTATCGGCGGCTGTACGGTATTCGGAGACATCCAGGCCGGAGACCTCCCCCCCCAGCCCCCTCTCCATGAATGGAGAGGGGATACGAGTTCCCCGGCTGATAACAAGCATCGCCACAAACGCGCCAGCTGCTGCTGATGATTCAAAACCACCTTCTCCTAGTCGTGCCACCAGATGCCAGGTGTGTTCTTTCAGCAGTTGCTCACGGAATTTTTTGTAGGTGCTTAAAAAGAGCCAGTTTTGCGGCAGCACAATGCAGGCTGCGCCGTGTTCCTCGCACAGGTCGAGGCAGCGTCCCAGAAAGACCGTGGCCAGGTCGTTTTTCGCGGCGGGGTAGTATTCCTCGCAGAAGTCGCGCAGGTTTTCACACTGTTTGCCCCGGGCCAGGTAGGGCACATTGGTGGCGATCCAGTGATATTTTGACGAAAGTATTTCAGCTGCTTTTGCACTTCCCTTTGCGACAACCCCCATCTCTATTTTTTCATCGTTATTCTTATCCGCCAGTGCTTTTGCCAGCAGGGGGTCGACGTCTTCCCATTTCAATCCGAACAGGGAGTCAGTATCCAGGTCCAGGTTTTCTTTGGGATTGATCAGGCTGCCGAGAACCGGCGCATCCTTGAATTGTTTGTAAAGCTCGTCGAGCGCAAGCCGAAGGCTTCCATCGTCTCCGGCCAGCGCGAGCCAATCCTTTTCTTCGGCCTTGATCTCCACCCCTGAACAAGCGATGTTCAATTCCGGCAATACGTGGTAGCCTCCCGTGCCCGGGTAGGTCCATGCGGCCAGCGCCAGGGCAAAGGCCGCCAGTTCCACGCAGCGGCGGTCAATTTCCAGGCCGTGGAGATTGTCGCGCAGCACGGCGTCCACGGCCTCGCGGGCGGAAAGCCCCTCCAGCTCCATGCGCATCGGCGTAAGCATGAGCAGCGCGGCCACCAGAAAATGACCGGAACCGCAGCAGGGATCGAGCATTTTCAGATCGGTGAGGCGTTCTGGCCAGGAAGGGAAGGTACCGGCGGCGGGAGACCAAACCGCCTCTAGGGATGAGGTTGATGAAGTTCTCACAAACCGCAAATACTTTAGCGGCACGCCTGGAATGGCCGCTTTTTCGCGGAGTTCGGCTTCGCTTGCAGCGCTGCGGCAGTCCGCCTCGGTGAGCCGCCGGGACGCCCACCAGGCGCCCAGCGAGTTGTCCAGAAGAAAGTCCACCATGTAGGCTTCGGTGAAAAGTTGGGTCACGGCAGGCAGTTCCTGCGCACCGATCTTCACCTCCGAGTTGTTGACCTCCTCCTTTCGCTTGGCCTGCCAGAACTGGTAGACCCAGCCCAAACTGTCGGAGGCAGTGAAGACCTCCTTGGGCAAATCGGTTGCCAGACGCTCCAGTTTTTGCTGATGTTCGGGCGGCAAATTCAATTGAAAAACTGGCGAATCAGGCCGAAAAATCTGCGGCAGCATAAGAGTGGCGAACCGGGCGGCCAGCTCCCAGCCATTGGCCGCGCCTTCGTCTGCGGCCAGTTCCTCGCACTCTTCCAGCGTGACGGGCACCGGATCGTTCGGATCGGGATACATCAGCAGGTTGTTTTCCGCCAGGAAACGGGCGAATAACATGCGATGCCAGTGCTCGTAGGCCACCGCTTCCACTAGAATGTTCATAGATTGGGTCTGGTCGTTGTTGAGTTGGTCTCCCAGTTGGCGTCCATGGGCGCGCAACCTGCGGCGCAGATCTTTTTCCTCGGTGGTCAGGTGGGGGA
>JAFPZV010000213.1 GCA_017417085.1 Deltaproteobacteria bacterium
GAATATGCTGAGGAGCAGCGGCACGGGGAGAGGGAAGAGGAAGCCTCGTCAGAAGCGAACAATGCCGCTGCGCAGGCCGCTTTAACTGCGGAAAATAAAATCCGGGTCATGCCCGCCATGCGCTGGCAGGTTTTTCAGCGTGATGGCTGGAAATGCGTGGCCTGCGGACGTGGTTCGCATGATGGAGCCATTTTGCATGTAGATCATATCATTCCCCGATCCAAAGGCGGATCGGATACATTGGATAATTTTCAGACGCTGTGTGACAAGTGCAATATTGGCAAAAGCAACCGCGATATGACCGATTTGCGCAAAAAAGCCTGAGATATAAGAAATTTCTGAAAATTTTTCAGAAAGGAAATTTTCCCTTATGGAATCCACCGCTTTGAATTACGCTGTTCAGGCGCTCTATCTGGTGATGATGCTTTCGATGCCGCCGATCGTGGTGGCCTCCATTGTCGGTGTACTTTTAAGCCTGATACAGGCCATCACCCAGCTGCAGGAACAGACGCTGACCTTTGGCGTCAAGCTTATTGCGGTGGTGGTGACGTTGTTTGTCATGGGAAGTTGGTTGGGGGCCGAATTGCTGCGTTATGCCAACGAGATCTTCAACCGTTTTTATATGCTGTGAGTTTTAAAGAACGGCTGGTCCCTTTTATTTATAAAAAATTGCATGATTGACGAACTGGTCAAAGATCTGGAGCTTTACGAAAATCTGCTGGCGTTGTTGCTGGGAATGCCGAGGCTCTTTGTCATGGCACAGGTGGCACCCTTCATGGGAAGTACGGTACTGACCGGCCAGATGAGAACTGTAGCGGTTTTTGCCTGCTACATGGTGTTGCATCCGGCGTTGGTGGCACAGGTTTCCACAGCAGACATAGGAAGTGGTGTAGCAGCTATCATCTGGTGTACCACTGTGATCCTCAAGGAATGCCTGTTGGGGCTGTTCCTTGGCTTTCTGTCGGGTTTTCTGTTCTGGGCTATCATGAGCGCCGGTTTTTTTATCGACAACCAGCGTGGTGCTTCCATGGCTTCTGATGCCGATCCCCTCTCGGGAGAGCAGAGTTCACCGTTTGGTACTTTCTTTCTGCAGAGCACGGTCTATTTCTTTTACGCCAGCGGTGCGTTTCTTGCCTTCCTCGTTCTTGTCTATGGCGGCTACGAAGTCTGGCCAGTCATGGAACTCCTGCCTCTGAGCGCCATGCACCATTTGGCCTTTCCGCTTTTTTTCGCGCGTCAGGTGGCTTGGCTCGTGCTTATGATGCTTCTGCTTTCCGGGCCTGTGGTGGTAGCATGTCTGCTGACGGATGTTTCCCTGGGACTCATCAACCGTTTTGCCTCGCAGTTGAACGTCTATGTGCTGGCAATGCCAATCAAAAGTGGTGTGGCCATCTTTTTGATGCTGGTATATTTTAGTATGCTTATGGCGGATCTGCCGCAGATGTTCGGCAAAATTGCCACCGATTTCCGTGAACTTCAGGGCCTGCTGGTGCCATAAGAGGATTTTTCCTCTTAAATAGCTTTTTGAGAAAAAAGGCATGAGTGACGATAAAACCGAACAACCAACTCCCAAGCGTCTTCGGGACGCGCGTGAAAAGGGGGATGTATGCAAGAGTCAGGACATTGCCTCGGCCTTAAGCGTCATGGCGGTGGGAATCTACTGTATTGCCATGTCGAAGACTCTTCTTCTGACGCTTTCGGATATGATGCGGGTCCCTATGCGCTTTATGTCATTGCCGTTTTCCGAAGCGCTGCCGATGATTGTGGCGGCGGAATTAAAGGGCGGTCTGCTGATTGTTGGCCCTCTGGTCATCATGGTGATGGGGGTGGCGCTGCTGGCCAATCTGGGACAGGTAGGAGTGGTTTTTGCCTTCAAGGCCGCCATGCCCAAGGCTGAAAATCTGAATCCCGCAAAATGGTTCCAGAAGGTCTTCTCGGTACGCAATGCCGTCGAGCTGATCAAGAATATCGTCAAAGTACTGGTTCTGGCACAGGTGGTCAGGCTAGTGATAACCGACCATTTTCGCACGCTCTTCAGCATCCGCTATGGCGATATCGAGGGAATGTGGAGCGTTTTGGGCAATACCTTGCAGGATCTGGTACTAAAGGCGGGGGGGGCCTTCTGTGTCATCGCTGCGGTGGATTACATGTTTCAACGCTGGCAGTACGGCAAGCAGCACATGATGTCCAAGGAAGAAGTTAAACAGGAGTACAAGGAAATGGAAGGAGATCCACATATCAAGGGAAAACGCAAGCAGCTGCATCAGGAGTTGATTGCGCAGAACAATATGGAAAATGTCCGCAGGGCCAAGGTGCTGATTACCAATCCGACGCATTACGCGATCGCGCTTGACTACGACAAGGAGAAAATACCGTTGCCCTTCATTTTGGCCAAGGGGGAGGGAATACTGGCGGAGCGAATGATCGCCGTGGCGAAAGAGGAGGGCATACCCATCATGCAGAATGTGCCTCTGGCGCACAGCCTGTTTGAATACGGCACGGAAAATTCCTTTATTCCAAAGGATCTGATAGGCCCGGTGGCCGAGGTACTGCGCTGGGTCCAGTCCTTGAACAACTGAAAAAACATCGGATCGGGTGAGGAAAGAAAGTGAAAGCGGCAACAAAGGAAGTAAAACGGATAAATCCAGTCCAACAAAAACCGCTGGAGGTGCTTGCAACAAGAACGATGAATCCAACGAACTGTTCAATACATTGATTAACCTCTGCGATGATCTGGCCTGGGGACGGCCCGCCAACGAGGACCAGCTGTTTCGCTTCACGCGTCAGGATGCGGGTCCTCCGGAACTGGTGCGGCTGGCCGAAGCTTTCGGCATGATGCTGGTCAAGGTGGGAGGGCGTGAGCTGCGCAGTTCCGATCTGGTGCAGGAGCTCCAGGCGCGCAATGCGGAACTGGAAGCGGCAAAGCGTCAGCTCATGCAACGCAACGCCAACCTCATGCGCGCCGTGCAGGAAACCTGGCAGCCTCGCAAAGTGCTGGGGCAATGCGCGGCTATGCGCAAGGTAATAAAAATGGCTCTTTCCATCTCGAACCGTCCCATCAACACCCTGATCCTGGGTGCCACCGGTACTGGCAAGGAGGTGGTGGCGCGTCTGATTCACTTCAATTCGCCACGCCGTGAAGGCCCTTTTATTGCTGTCAACTGCACGGCAATTCCCGATTCGCTGTTTGAAAGTGAACTTTTTGGCATTGAAAAGGGCGTGGCAACCGGCGTTGGCTTTCGCAGGGGACTTATGGAGGAGGCCAACGGTGGTACACTGTTTCTGGACGAAATCGGTGAAATGACATTGGCCAATCAGGCCAAATTGCTCAGAGCGCTGGAATCCCGTGAGATTATGCGGGTGGGGGGCTCAAAAACTATTGCGCTGGATATTAACTTGATTTCCGCAACCAATGTGGAGCTCTTGGAAAGTGCTCATTCTGGCAAGTTCCGCGAGGATCTCTATTACCGGATCAACGTGGCGGAGATTCGTTTGCCACCGCTGACGGAGCGCGGCGACGACATCCTGCTTTTGGCGCAGATGTTTCTGGAACAGCACTGCGCCCGGATGGGACGTAGCCGACTGATGCTTTCTCCCGAGGTGCGCCAGTTGCTGTTAAACTATCCCTGGCCGGGAAATGTACGCGAACTCAACAATGAAATGGAGCGTGCTGCGGCGTTGACACTGGGGGAACTGGTGACGGTTCCGGATCTTTCGCCGCGTATTCTTGCTACAGCTTCCGAATCGGAGGAGCACGAGACATTGTCTCCTGTTGCCGTTCAGACGCAACATCCCGAGCTGGAAGAGAACGATGAAATGTTGACTCTGCAGGAGATGGAGCGGCGTCATGTTCTCAATATCCTGCAACGTGTCGCA
>JAFPZV010000214.1 GCA_017417085.1 Deltaproteobacteria bacterium
CGGCGATGTCCTGGGGGGAAAGCCGTGTGGTACTTCCGTCTGCCTGGCGTAATCGGGCCTTTTCCAGCAATTTGCGAATAGCGGTCGCCATGGCGGCATCACCGTTTTTGGCCCGGTCCAGCCAGAGTTTCAGGGCCTGTTTGACGGGATGTCCGTCGATTTCCAGATATTCTGCGGGACCGTTGGCAGCCGCTTTGATGCGCTCAAAGCGGATTTCCCTGAAAAGAAAGGGATTTTCCCTTTGGGAAAACAGATGGTTGATGCCTTCGACCAGGGGAGCGACCGAGCGCCAGTTTGTGTCAAGCGTAAAGCGGCTCCGCGCTTTTCTTGCGGCTTTCATGTAGGTGAAGATGTCGCCGCCGCGAAAGCTGTAGATGGCCTGTTTGGGATCGCCGATGACGAACAGCAGGGAACGGTTGCTTTGGGCTGCGGGCGAAAGATAGATGTTTTGGAAAATTCGCCACTGCACCGGGTCCGTGTCCTGAAACTCGTCGATGAGCGCCACCGGAAAACGCTCCCGGACGAGGGCGGCAAGTCTTTCGCCGTTGCGGACAAGCGCTTCGTCAAGACGGGTCAGCAGATCGTGATAGGTGTAAAAGTGCAGCTGATCGCCGCGGCGGCGCAGTTCCCGTGCCAGCTGACCGGCAAAACGCCGATGCAGCGCAAGCGCCGCGTTCTCAAGGTCTTTTTGTGCTTCCTGCGCAAGCGTGAGCAAATGTTCGCAGCTCTCGCAGAAGGGCGGCAGGACAAGCGTTTTGCCCTTGAGCGCTTTTCCATGAAGAAGAGTGGCACAGAATTTCTCCAGATTCGCGAAGGGCTGCAATGGATCGCCCTTCGCAAGCCAGGTATCCATTTCCCGCAGATAGCGGGCGCATTGTTCTTCGCCGTAAGAGCGTTTGTTCAAAACACCGCCGAAAAAGATCGCCGCAAGTTCCGGGCGCGTTGTTGGCCAGCATGTGCGCAGCGTTTCGAAGGCCTCGTGCAGCGCGGCCTTTTTCCGGGCAAAACTTTCCGCGCTTTCCGCTTTTTCCTGGGGCAGCAGCAGTGGAAAGTGGCGGTTCAGCAGAACCTGACCGAAGCGGACCAGATGGGCAGGGATATCGTCCGGGTTTTCCTTTGTGCCGGTGTGATAATTTCGGTTGCTGTGTTTTTCCAGCAAATGGCGCAAAAGCTCCGGCGAAGCGGCGTCCGCCTCGCGGCGCCAGAAGTCAGCCGCTGTCTGCCGCAGCAGGAGAGAGGCGTCCGGCATCAGCTCCATCTGGAAGGGCGTGCCGGTTTCCAGCGGATATTCACTCAATATCTTGAGACAAAAGCTGTGGATGGTGAAAATGGCGGCATCGTCGAAGGCGGCCAGTGCGGTTTCCAGCCGCGGGCGGGCTTCGGTGCGCTCCGCTTCGGAAAGCGTGGAAAAAACCGCCTCAAGCGAAGTTTCCGTTTTTCCGTCGAGATGGTTCAATGCGGCGCGCAGGCGTTCGCGGATCTTGTTCTTCAGCTCGTGGGTGGCGGCGTCGGTGAAGGTGACCGCCAGAATCTTGCCGGCATCCCAGTGCTCGCGCAGCAGCAGCCGCAGGAACAGATCGGTGATCTTGTGGGTTTTGCCGGTGCCGGCGCTGGCTTCAATGAGGTGGAAGCCGTGCAGGGGCACACCGGCCTGCAGTGGATCACTGATTTCCGGAGACATGCGCTCCTCCTCTGTCTTGAAAAAGATGGTGTTTTATAGTAAACGACATATATAATTTCCCTTTGATAAGTGGGCTTTAAGTACTATAATAGGCTCGGAGGTGTACTTATGAATGTTCGAGCCTTTAAGTCCGATAAACAAGCCCTGATTGAAA
>JAFPZV010000215.1 GCA_017417085.1 Deltaproteobacteria bacterium
AAAAAATGTCTTATCTTGGCGAGAACATCCCCAAATTTGGTTTTGGCCTGATGCGGCTTCCCCAGAAAAACGGAAAAATCGATCTGGAACAGACCAGGGAGATGGTGGATCTGTTTCTGGATGCCGGTTTCACCTACTTCGACACGGCACCCGCCTATGGAGAATCCGAAAAGGCCATCGGCGAAGCGCTGGTCAAACGCCATCCGCGTGAAAAATTCCAGCTGGCCACCAAACTGGCAGCCTGGCTGGGTCCCAAGACCGCGGAAGAGGCCAAAGGCTTCTTAAAAGCCTCGCTGGAACGCACCGGAGCCGGTTATTTCGATTTCTACCTGCTGCACAACCTGGGCGATGAGCGCAGCACATCCTTCGATCGTTTCGGCATCTGGGATTTTGTCGCCGAACAGAAGGAAAAGGGGCTTATCCGCCACTGGGGCTTTTCCCTGCATGACAAGGCGGAAGTGCTGGATGAAATCCTCACCCAACATCCGGAAGCCGAGTTTGTCCAGCTGCAGATCAACTATGCCGACTGGGAAAACAGCCTGATCGAATCCCGCAAGTGCTACGAGGTGGCCCGCAGGCACAACAAGCCCATTGTCATCATGGAGCCGGTCAAGGGGGGAAGCCTTGCCAAGCTGCCGCAAACACTCATGGACATTTTCCATGCCGTCGATCCGCAAGCATCTCCCGCCTCATGGGCCCTGCGTTTCGCCGCTTCGCTGGAGGGCTTGATCACCGTGTTGGGCGGCATGTCCTCCGTTGAACAGATGCGCGAAAACCTCTCGTTCATGAAAAATTTCCGGACGCTGGACGAAAAGGAACAGGACGCTATCCGTAAAGTGCGGGAGGCCCTGGCCACCCTGCCGCAGGTGCCCTGCACCGACTGCCGCTACTGCGTAGGCAGCTGCCCGCAGAAAGTCGTCATTCCGCGGATATTCGCCGCGATGAATATCGAACTGATGTACAACCATCATGCCGGAGCCAAAAACTGCTACAGCTGGGAAACCCGCAACGGCGGGTGCGCCTCCGAATGCATCGGATGCGGAAAATGCGAAACCATCTGTCCGCAGCACATCCATATTGTTGATGAATTGAAGAAGGCCGCGGCCAAACTGGAAAAATGACCGGAGGCAAAGAAGAAAGGCCCATGAACAGCAAACAGGACGATGACAAGAATCTGATCTGGGAACCGGTCAAAACCGAATATCTTGTCCGGGACGCATGGATGGATCTGCGGAAGATGACCTACAGGCTTCCGGACGGCAAGGTGCTGGACACGGTCTATACCTACACCCGCCGCAACTATGTCATCATCGTGCCGGAAGACGAGGAGGGAAACTATCTCTGCGTCCGCCAGTTCCGCTACGGCATCGGCACGGTGACAACGGAATTTCCCGCCGGCTGCATCGAAGGCGCAGAGGGGGCGCGGTATGTTTCCGATGCAAACCGCGGAATCACGATGGAGGATGCCCTGGCGACGGCCCAACGGGAACTGCAGGAAGAAACGGGATACGCCTCGGAAAACTGGAAGCACCTGATGACCATCCCCTCCAACGCCACCCTTGCGGACAACTTCGCCTACCTCTTCAGCGCCAGGCAGTGCCGCCGCTCCGGCGACAGGCATCTGGACGATACGGAATTCCTGAACACCGTCAAAGTCTCCCCGGCGGAGCTGGAGGACCTGATACGCCGCGGCCAGTTCCCGCAGGCCATGCATGTGCTGGCCTGGCTGCTGGCCAAACAACTCTCGTAAGAAAAAACATGTCCTGGAAAGAGTAAAAAAGCCGGCGGGCAACAATTCCCCCGCCGGCCTTGACGCTTGCATCACGTGCGCAGCACGATACCTTTGCCTTTCGGTTTCAGGATTTGACGATTTCCAGCAGCTCAATGTCAAAGTTGAGCTCCTGCCCGGCCAGGTAGTGATTGGCATCCAGCACCGCGTAACCTTCCCCTACCGAACGCACGGTGACCTTTACCACTTTCCCCTTCTCGTTGCCCATCTCAAAGACCGTCCCCAGTTCGGGCAGCTTGTGCCCCGGGAAAGCCTCCGGCTGCGCCTTGAACACCAGAAAATCGCGGTAGGGGCCGTAGGCCTCCTCCACCTTCAGATGCACATGCTTCTTCTCGCCAACCTTCATCCCCAGCACGGCCCGGCTGAAACCTCTAATGATGTCCTGGCTCCCCACCTGAAAGGTCAGCGGTTCGTCCGCCGTGGTTACATCAAATTCGGAACCATCGTTGAGCGTGCCGCGATAACAGACCTTGACCGTATCCCCCACCTTTACTTCTTCCGCCATAGTCTTTCTTCCTCATCTTGAACGTACGCCATGGGAAATATTCCCGAAAACATGCAAAGGACTCAAACTTACCACCTGGAAACGCGATAACGCCCCGCCCCGGTGAAGAACAGCGCAAGGAAAATCACCGTCATCTCCAAAGCATGAGACGCCGCCGTCCAGTTCAGGCTGGCCATTCCCGCCGCCGGATTCAACTGCTGGAACGCCAAGAGACCCGCTATCACGGCCAGCAACAGGGTCACCGGCCTGAACAGCGCCCCCAGAATCAGTAGCAGGGCGCCAAAAAAGACGATAACGGCTACCGCCACGCCCGGGAAAAGCGGCGGAATACTCACCCCAAACAGATCCACGATCCCTTTTCCAATCTTTTCCCACACTTCCGGACCGCCAACCAGATTGTCATAACCGTGGTGAAGCATGATCACGCTCACGCCAATGCCGACGCGCAGCAGCAGCAAACCCAAATCACGGCAGAACTCCCCGAATGCCAGATTCTTCAAACTC
>JAFPZV010000216.1 GCA_017417085.1 Deltaproteobacteria bacterium
CGGTAATGACAAAATTATGGGGATCTGCTATCATAAAAACTTTCATGTGAAAGGAGAGTATTCTTCCATGTATTTTATTCCCCTGAACCAGACGGAAAGTGTGCAGATGGTCATCAATGCCTTGCGGATTGCGGGGGGGACATCCGATTGTTCCCTTTGCCCGGCCAGCCGGGTATGCAGCAAACAGTGCCTCGCGGTTGCCGACGCGGTGGCCAGCATGCTGGAACGTGATATTCTGCCGGTCGTTGATGCCTGGGCAACGACAGAGAAGACGCCGAGAACCGCTCAGGATGACGGCACTTCCCGTCCTGGCGCGCGCGCTTCTCTTCACATTGTGAAATAATGGGCTAAAAAGTTTTTTTGATTGTCAAACAGTGGAACGGCACCTGCCTTCGGCAGATGCCGGGTCTTTAACGTATTTATTTTTACATCAACACAAGGAGTCGAGTCGAAATGAAGGTTCTGGTTACTGAGGATGTTTCTCCGGTTGGAATTGATCTGTTGCGGGCGGATCCGCGTGTGGAAGTGGATATCCGCGTCGGGATGTCGAAAGAGGAACTGTACAAGACGGTGGCCGATTACGATGCGATCATTACACGCAGCGGAACCACGGTGGATGCGGCATTGCTGGATCGCGGCAAGAAGCTGAAACTTGTCGCCCGGGCGGGAGTTGGCATCGACAATATCGATGTGGACTATGCCAGCAGCAAGGGAATTATCGTGGTCAACGCGCCGTTCGGGAATACCAATTCCGCGGCGGAACACACCATGGCCATCATGCTGGCCAGACTGCGCAATGTGGTGGACGCGGGCAACAATCTCAAGGGGGGAGCATGGAAACGCTCGCCGTTCACCGGCCATGAGCTGAAGCACAAGGTCCTGGGAATTATCGGACTGGGCAAGGTCGGCGGCCGGGTGGCGACCCGGGCCAAGGCCTTTGAGGCGGAAGTTATCGCCTGCGACCCCTACATCCCCAAGAAACGCGGCGATGATCTGGGCGTGCCTCTGGTCTCTCTGGATGAAATCGTTACCCGTTCCGACATCATCTCGGTGCATACGCCGCTCAACGATGAAACGCGGGGCATGATTTCCGAGGAGCAGTTCGCCCGCATGAAGGACGGCGTGTACATCATCAACTGCGCCCGGGGCGGCATCATCAAGGAATCCGCGATGCTGGAGGCTCTGGAGAGCGGCAAGGTGTACGGCGGCGCTTTCGACGTCTGGAGCAGCGAACCGCCCAATGATGAGGTGAAACGCCTGATTGCGCATCCGCGCATGGTGGTGACGCCGCATCTGGGCGCCAACACCTTTGAGGCGCAGATCAATGTTTCGAGGGATGTCTGCCGTGACATTCTGCGCTATCTTGACGAAAAACCGATGGAAAGTGCGGTCAATGTGCCCAAATTCGACGCGGCCCTGATGGGGACGATGAAGCCCTACCTCCATCTGGCGCATCAGATCGGCTGCTTCCTGGCGCAGCTGGCGCCGGTTCATCCGGAGAAGATCACCTTCGCCTACAATGGCAAACTGGCGGAGAATGACTGTCAGCCTCTGACAGTTTGTGGCTTGACGGCCTTGCTCAACCGCCGTCTGACCCAGGACGTGAACATGGTCAACGCTCTGATGGTCGCCCAGGAGATTGGCCTGGAGATCGACGAACAACGCTCCACGGAATCGGAGTTTTTCTCCAACCTGATCACCATGACGGTGGAGGGCTCCGGCGAGCGCAAGATTGTGGCGGGCACCTTGTTCGAAGGCAACCCGCGCATTGTACAGATGCGTGATTTCCGCACCGATTTCCAGCCAGAAGGCGTCGTGCTGGTGATGTCCTATCAGGATCGGCCGGGCATGCTGGGCAAAATTGGCACCATTCTGGGTGAAGCGGGGGTCAATATCGCCTCCATGAATCTGGGACGGCGCGAGAAGGCGGGTGAGGCGATGGTTGTCTTTTCGCTGGACAGCAGCGTGGATGAAAGCGTTTTGAAGCAACTGTCCAAGGCTGTGAATGCCAGCTTTGTCCGCGTCGTAGACATGATGTGAGAGTGACGGTGCGCTGATTGTACATCGCACAATGGAGAAAGACGGTCTTTCATCGTGGCGCGTGATGTTTTTTTTGTTCAGGATGCAACCGATTGTGTCGTAAAGCATTTGTTTCTTGTTCCATCGCCCATGATTGTGTATAGTGCGGGCATTCTGGAGCCATGTGATCCAGACTGCGGTTTGGGGGAGCGGATGCCGGCGTCATGGTAAGTGTAAAAGTTTTGAAAACTTTTTTTATCGTGGCGGTGCTTTTCGCCTGGATACCCGGTAATGCGGCGGCTCTGGAGGAGGGGAGCAGTGCTCCGGCGTTTACGCTGAAAGATCTCCAGGGCAGAGAAATTGCTCTTGCCGCTTTTGCCGGGCGGCCGCTTGTCCTCAAGCTGACAACGACCTGGTGCCCTGCGTGCCAGATGATGTCCGCCGAGGTCGCCCGGATCGCGCGGCGCCTGGCGGATATGGATGTGGCGGTTATGGATGTCTTTTTACAGGATTCCGACGTCATGATCCGTAACTATTTGCAACACTGGGATCCGGGGGCCTTGCGTTATGCGGCTGTCGTTGACGATGGCCGGGTGATGGAGGAGTACAATGTCTATCTCATTCCGCGGGTTCTGCTTCTGGATGCGAAACTGCATGTCGCGCGGGATGGCGGACTGATTTCCGGGGATGACATTATCCGGTGGGCGGAAAAAGCCGTTTCCGGGGCGGAAAATGTTCCGTAGAGTCTGAACGAAGGGGGCCGTGCAGATCTTTTGGAAAGAGATAGGGAAGCAAAGCTCCCGGCTCCAGGAGAAATCCGCGGTGTGTTGAAGAAAAAAGACGGTTGTTTTCCGGGGAAGGTGGAGAGACCGGAGAGAATGAATAGACCCCTTGAAAAGACAAGGGATATTTGCCGAAATGAAGAAGTGGCATCATTTTTGAAAGAGAGAGTTGGCAAGTAAACAACTTTTATTTTTTTGTAGCTTCATGTAAAGAACGTGAGAGACCGGATAAAAAGAAAAATTTTGGAAAGGAGGTGACGGTGAATGAAAAAGGCGATAGGTATGTTCCTGCTGATTGTTTGGCTAATGGTTTCTCTGACCGCCTGCGCGGGCAAACAGGCGGATGTTCAGCGTGTGAAGTGCCCTGCTTGCGGCTATGAGTTCGACGCCTCGATCAATCAGATGTGAAAGAGAGGGGCATGCTTGTCGTTGATTTCGCGGTCGTAAAGCTTTCTCCTTTTTGGGGTGAGAAACGTAGTAAATTTTAAAGCAGTGTTGATTTATTACAGTTAGGAGGCAACAGTGAAAAATTTTAAAGTTTTTCTGGCCGGTGCGATAGCCGTGCTGATCGCGATGCCCGCGTTCGCCGGCGTCAATGTGAAGATGAAGGGAGATTTCAGAGAACATTTCTCCACCTTCAACTTTTTCCCCAATGCTACCGGGGATACCAAAAGACATAAAAAAGATTCCGACTTCAGGTACAGCCAGCGTGTTCGTTTGAGCTGGATCGCTGAAGACGACGAGAAGAAGGTTCGTGGAACCTTCGGTATCGAGGTTGATACCATCGCCGGTCAGAGCAAATCTACCGGTACCCGTAACGGCCCCGGTGGTAGCTTCGAGGGTGATGCGACCAACATCGAGATTTGGTTGGCCTACCTTGATTTCGAGCTTCCTTTCGATCCCGCGACCCGGGTTTACATGGGCTTGCAGGATACCGAAATGAATCCGCTGGTCTTCTGTGATACCGCGATGGGTGTCCGTCTGGTTCGTGGCTTTGGTGACGTCGATGTATCCTTGGCGTGGTTCCGCAATGACGGTGACTACAGCTACAAATCTTCCAACACCCGTGGCTATGGTGGACCGGGTAAAGATTTCTACGATGATCTTTACGCCCTGGATGTAACGTGGAACATTGCTGACAACAATAAACTGGGCTTCTTCGTTTACTTCATGGATGCAGGCGAAGATTTTGGCGAAAGCGTTCAGTCCAATGATACCATCCCTTATATGTGGTGGAGTGATGATACCACCCGGACCTACTGGGTTGGTCTTTCCGGTGCCTTTGAGCAGGGTGCTTTCTTCGGCGGCTTCAATGGTATCTATCAGGGCGGTAAAGTAAGCGGTGACACGGATAAGGATATCAGCGCATGGTTGGCCAATCTTGAGCTCGGTGTCAAATTCCTTGAACGCGCCTATGCCAAAATTGGTTACCTGTACATGAGCGGTGACAAGGGCACTGGCGACATCAACAACTTCTTCGGTATTGATATCGACGCTACCGTAACCGGTTCTGTGGCCCTGCTGGAGAATTTGGACTGGGAAGGCGCCTTCTACGGCCCCAATATCGGTCAGTATGGTGCGCAGCATGTATATGTTAACCTCGGTTACGAGTTTAACGACCAGACCGAGGGCCGCATCGGCTTCGTATGGTTCAACTCTGACAAGAAGGTAGAAACTTCTTACGGAAACTCCCGTTCGGTTGGTTATGAGTTCGATGCGCAGATCGATCACAAGCTCACCAAGAACCTGACCTGGAGCCTTGCTGGCGGTTACATGATCGCCGGTGATGCGTGGGAGAACTTGGCTGCTGATGGCGATGGCAGCGACCTGTGGCGCATTGAGACCAGACTCCGCTTCAAATTCTAAGATTTGTTCTTTCGAATTATCGATGCTGTACAATATGCCGGGCCGCAAGGCCCGGCTTTTTTGTTTTTGGACTCCCCCGGCGCTTTACGCCACCATCCTCTCAGAGGGGGGCTTTAGGTTCTGGCGCCCCCTTTGGGGGAGCTGGCCGCGCAGCGGCCTGAAGGGGTTGCCCTCTCCCTTGGAGAGGGTGTCGAGCGTAGTGAGACGGGAGAGGTCGGATAACTTGGCCGACCTCTTCTAGTCCTACGGGCTACTGCATTTTCCTGCGGGTATCAGACTTCGTCCCATGCCTTTGGAAAAGCCCCCAGCGGGGGAAGGCTTTAAAGAGCCCTGTTTTGTAGGGGCGCACCTGTGTGTGCGCCCGTGTTTTGTGCGCCGTGTTGCAATCATGGGCGACCACTTTTCCAGCGAAGCGGTGAAAAGTATAGGGTCGCCCCTACTTCTGGCTCCTCGGAGAGGAACTGCGCGTGAACAATTGCTGGGGAATATCCTCTTGAAATATCAAGCTTTTCTCTGTGCTTTCTCAAAAACTTAGGATAATATAAAGTCTACTTTAGATTTTCCTAGGTTTAAGGAGGCGATATGGCCTACATTGCACGCGAACTGGAACGGAAGTTCAAAAAAATGAACCGTTTTTTCAAGGCGCTGTTGGTAACTGGCGCCAGGCAGGTTGGGAAAACCACGATGTTGCGGTACTTGGCGGAAGAGGATGGAACGGGCGCAACAAGAACCTATGTTTCCCTGGATGATGCCATGGCGCGCGACTTGGCGAAACGGGATCCCCAGCTTTTTTTCCAGACCTATAAGCCGCCGATTTTAATTGACGAGGTACAAAAGGCTCCCGAATTGTTCGAGCAGATCAAGATCTTGTGTGATGCTGGCGATACGCCTGGGATGTTTTGGCTGACCGGATCGCAACAGTACAAGATGATGCGGGGTATTCGGGAAAGTTTGGCGGGGCGCATTGGCATTCTGGAACTGTACAGCTTTTCCCAGCGGGAAAAACAGGGTCTGCTTTTTGAGGAAACGCTGGATTTTTCCCTGGAGGTCTGGCAGGCGAGGCAGCGCAAAATGCCTCCGAACAATATTACCACGGTGTTCCGGCACATCTGGGAAGGCGGTATGCCACAAGTTTTTGGTGCGGATGACGAACTGCGGAAGGAGTATTACAATTCCTACGTCGCTACCTATTTGATGCGCGATGTCGCGGAAGAAGGCGGTATTGTGGATGCTGTCCGGTTCCGCCAGTTTCTTGGTGCCTGCGCGGCGCTTGTGGCTGAACAGATTAATTATCGAAAACTGGCAGAAGCCGCCGACGTTTCCCAACCTACCGCCAAAATCTGGCTTCATCTTCTGCAAGCCCTGGGAATTGTCTATCTGCTGCCACCCTATGCCAGCAATGCCTTGAAGCGTCTGGTCAAGACGCCGAAACTTTACTTTTGCGATACTGGTCTATGTGCCGCTCTTTCCATGTGGCTGACTCCGGAAGTCCTGCAACGCGGCGCGGCCAGTGGCCATTTTTACGAAAACTACGTGGTGCTTGAGCTGGTCAAACACTACGCCTATGCTCCAAGCGGAGCTAATTTGACCTACTATCGGGACGCCAACGCTAGGGAAGTGGATCTCTTTGTCGAAGAGAGCGACGTCGTTCATCCTCTGGAAATAAAACAATCGGCCCATCCGGACAGCCGCGCGGTCAAAAAGTATGAGTTGCTGGACAAGGCCCAGTTGCGGCGGGGCAAGGGCGGTATTGTCTGCATGTGCGAACAGCCGTTGCCCATTGACCGGGATAACTGTTTTATACCGTGCAACCTAATTTAAAGATTAAGCTGCCATTTGGGTAAAAGGGCAAACAAAAGCCCCGGCCTTTTCAGTCCGGGGCTTTATGCTTTTCTTCTTGTGAAGCCAAATTTTTTACGCAGCCACGCTGATGGCCGCGTACCGTTCGTCATTGAGGATCTTCAGCATGGCCTCCAGCGGAGTCAGTCCCACGCAGTCCATGACATGTTTGAAAGTGGCGGCGGACTGGCCGCTCACCAACTGGACTCCGCGCCGTTTGGCGTCGGAGTGGAACACGTCATGGCGGCTGTTCACATTCCAGAAGATGACGTTGGGCAGATTATAACCCGCTTCGCGGAAGCGCTGCTCCATCTGCTCATGGAAGGTCCAGCGCTTGTCGCCGCACCGGTCGATCTCCATGTCGGAGATGACGATCAACGATTTGGGCATTTCCTCTTCCGGCACATGGTGTTTGATGGCAATGCCCAGCACCCGCTCGAAGGCGGCCCTGAGGTTGGTATTTTGCGCCCAGGCATTCATGTCGAGACTGGCGATCTTCTGTGCCAGCGTCTCGCCCCTGAGCAGGTGGATGCGCGAATTGTTGGAAAAGGACATCCACATGTTGTGGTAGGCGCCGGTATTGCGTTCGGCGAAATAAATGGCCAGCCCCACGGAAGTGGCCATTGGACGGCCCCTCATGGATCCGGAAGTGTCGGCGATGACCAGGGCGTTTGTACCCGGTGCCACATAGTTTGGCAACTGTCGCCACTGGGCTTCCACCACCTTGTCCTCCCGGGGAGTTTCCCACCAATCCGCCCAGACTTTTTCTACCAGATCGTAGGGGAAGAGCGTGCCGGAATGGATTGTTTCCTCACCGTTTATGGCCCGGTCGATATAGGCGTTGTAGCGTTCCTCGTCATGTCGCAGGAAGGCCTTGCGGTAGAGCAGCATGGCCCGGCTGGGCACGGCGGGATAGTGGATTTCCTCCCAGCGTCCGGTGGACATCAATGCCTCGATGACCCCCAGCTTCTTGCGCAGTGCCCGCACGATGCGCTTGAAATCGTAGATCCGGTAGCCCAGTTTCAGCGCCGTGAGAATGCCCAGACGACGGGTTTCCGCCGAGCTGGAGTCGGCGGTCTTGATCCACTTGGCCAGAAGGGAAATCGCGCCGTTGGGGATCTCCAGAGCGGCGCGGTCCTCCTCGAACTGTTTCTTCATGGCCGCCCACATATCCGCCTCCAGCGGTGTGCCGACAAGCGTGTAAAGATCATCGTAGCGGCCATAGATACCGACCAGATCCAGATTGGGGCGCAGGGCCTCAGGATGATATTCGGCCATATGACGCATGAGCGTGCGGAAGGTGCGACGCTCGCCCAGACCGCCGCGTACATCGCGGCCATAAAACGCGATTTTGACCGCCAGCAGCGGGTTTTCCCGGTACGCATCGGCAAAGAGACGGTTTATCCGTGTCTCTTCCGCTTCCCGAAGCGCGCCCATCGTACCGAACAGATCGAGCAGGGCGCTCCCGGTGCCGTTCAAGGCAAGCGCATCGTTTTCGGTGCGTGTCCACCTGGCATTTTCTCTGGCCGCATCCGCAAAATCCATGTGGTTCTCCTTGCATGACCCGTTGTGTCGTTTTATCCATGGCGTGCATGGATATGACCAAAAAATTGCTGTGAGGGTCACTGTTCAAATTTGAAGGCAGGGACCGGATTCGAACCGGTGGCCTAGTCGAAATGGGATTTGCTGCTGGGTTCACGGAACATGAGCCGTTTTTGAACAACTCGCTCTGCCGATGAGCTTCCCTGCCACTGCTGCTTTTGCTGAAGCGGCGGTGTTTCTCCAAAACAGCGCGACGACCTGTGCGGGAAACATTCTCCGGTTCGCTTGCAAGAAGGAGCTTACTTGAAGAGATTGTTTCCGCAGTGGGGGCAGCTGAACGCGCTGGTGGTGGTGATGCGGTGTCCGCAGACCGGGCAGTTGAACCAGTGCCGGCAGTAGCGGCATTGCATTTCCGCAAGCCCCTGCTTTTTTTTGCACTTGGAACAGCGTTTGTACATCTTGCGCTTCTCCATGTAGTCTGCAAACAGCAGTCCGCAGCGCGGGCA
>JAFPZV010000217.1 GCA_017417085.1 Deltaproteobacteria bacterium
GTCGGCATTATGCTGGCTATCGCCGCATTGAAGACGATCCTTGCGCCGCTTGCCGTCCTGGCCAGCGTTGTGCCCTTTATCGGCAACCTGGTGGAAATGGGCACCGGTCTGGTGGCAACGCTCTTGGGCGTGGCCTGGTCCTGCGTAGTCATCGCGGTGGCCTGGATACGCTTCCGGCCGCTTTTGGGCGGTATCCTGCTGGGAGTAGCGGCACTGCTCGTGGCCCTGGTTTTCCTGCGCGGCCGCAAGGCACGCCCCACGCAAGCTGGTGCGTCATCTTGACCCTTTGATGAGGAAACAAAAAGAGAAAAGCCCCCTTGAAAGGGGGCTTTTTTTATGGTCCGCTTTTTCCCAGGAGATGCATTGCTGCGTTGAAAACCGCTTCCACGGTCAGCGCCTGAACGCAGGGACGTTCCTCCTGTTGCCCCAAAGGACATTCCCGGCGCAAACAGGGAGAGCAGTCCAGAGGAGCCTGCATGCTGACGATGCGCGGCCCGCGCGCTCCGGTACGGGAAACGTCGCTGGCAAAAAAGAGCGCCAGCGTTGCGGTGCCCAGCGCCGCGGCGATCTGAATCGGCCCGGTATCGCAGCCGACCACCAGATCCGCCCGGGCAAGCAGGGCCGTCAGTTCGCCCAGAGTGCCGCCCGGCCAGAGGCGTCGTCTTTTGCCCCGCGCGCACAGGGCCTCGGCCATCTTTCGCTCCTCGGCGTTGCCCCAGGTCAGAATCGGCGTACAGTGCGGCTCCAGCAAAGTCAAAAGCTTCTGCCAGCGTTCCTGCGACCATAGTTTGGTGCGCCAGGTGGTGCCGGTATGGCAGACCACCAGCCTGCCCTCAACATTCCCCAAACGTTCGTCAATGACATGCAGGGCCTGTTCCGATGGCACAAGGCAGCCGGCAAGCTCGGGCGGTTCAAAACCGGGAAAGGCCGCCCGCGCCACCGCCAGATTGCGCTCCACCGCATAACGGCAACCGGAAGGCAAAGCCACCCGGCGATTGTTCATCAGCAGATTGGGCCATTCCCGCACATCGGCGCGGGAAAAACCAAAACGCCTGGGCGCGCCGGTTATCCTGGAGAAAAAACCGCTTTTGCAGTTGCCCTGCAGATCGAAAACCATATCGTAGCGTGTCTCCCGCAAGGAGCGCAGAATACGTCCCAAACGTGTCAGCTCGCTCAGGCTTTTCTTCCTGCGCAGATTGCGAAGGTTGAGGGGAACAGTCCCGTCCAGCCAGGAAAGCGGTTCCAAAAGCGGCGCGAAGGCCTCGTCCACCAGCCAGTCAATCCGGGCCTGCGGACAGGCGCGCCGCAGGTACAACGCCGCCGGCAAGGCATGCGCCACATCGCCCAAAGCACTGATTTTGACTATCAAAATTTTCATGTCGAAAATCTCCGCCCGGCACAACGACGAATCGTCAAAGCTTCCATCCGCTTCCAGATTCATTCGGAAGATTCGTGCAGAATGTTTCCGAGGATATTGAGGAACTCCGCATTGTCCAGAATATCGTCATGGCCGCAATCTATTGGAAAAAAAGCTCCGCCCTTTCCGGACAGTTCGGCAAGCCTTCTCGAATGGGAAATGTTTATCAGGGAATCATGGGTACCGTGAAAGATATACGTCTGTGAGGCCGGATACTTCTTTGCGAACTCCTGCAGAAAATCTGCTGTGGGGATTTTGAATTTGACCAGGAATCTGGGCACAAAGGGAAATTTTTCCCTGGCCAGCTCATCAAACCTGAAATACGGCCCTACAAGAACGAGTTTTGAAATGCCAAAGTTCGCGGCAACTTCAGCCGCCACCCCACTCCCTATGGAGTAGCCCACAACAACGATCCGATCCTTTTTAAAATCTTTTAAAACCCGCTCGAACATCAAATTCGCATCATCAAGCAATGTTTTTTCATTGCCGATCCGGCCTGCGCTTTTGCCAAATCCACGATAATCAAAGATGAAAAAGTCATGTCCCAGATTGGTAAAAAACTCGTTATACGTTCCCCAGTCATCCAGATTGCCGGCATTGCCGTGAAAGAACAGTATCGCCGCCTTTTTCGGATCATCCCAAAGAGCCATCCGTTCCAACTGCCGGGCAATACCGGATTTCTTCGCATAAAAATGAAGTCCGCTGAGAACGGCTCCGTCTTTTGCGGTCAGCTGTATTTCTTCAAATTTGGAAGGAAAGGAGAATTGGTGTTCGCTCTCCAATTGTACCGGAGCAAAGATCAGTTTTTCCTGGGAAAAATAGAGCACGAGGCACAACAGAACATAACCCGCCAGAAGGAAACGGAACAGCTTGAAAAAAATGCTCATGATTTTTTGCCGCACGAAGATGATGGGCTGTCCGCCGGCATTTTCTGTGTACGTTCCAATCCGGTTTCGGCCAAAAGCTCGCGCGCCGCTTCAAGCACATCTTCCGCCGTGACCTCCTTCATGCAGCGAAACTCGCCGGTCGGACAGACCCGCTTCAGACAGGGCGCGCAGTCCAGATCATGCCGTACCACTTTGGCATGCTGCGTCCAGGGCGAAGTGGCCAAATGATCCGTGGAACCAAACACCGCCACCACCGGCGTCCGCAACGCGGCGGCGACATGCATCGGGCCGGAATCGTTGGTGATCATCAGGGAACAACGCGCCAGAAGAGCCATCATCTCCCGAATGGAAGTCCGTCCAATAAGGTTGAGCGGTTCATGACGCATGACCGCAGCAATCTCCTCACCTATTTCGCGTTCCTTGACACCGCCGGTCAAAAGAACTTTGAAATCAAATTCATCTGCCAGGCAATCGGCCACTTCGGCGAAACGTTCGGGAAACCAGCGCTTCGCTTCACCGTAAGCAGCGCCCGGATTGATGGCCAGCCACTGCTCCTTTCCCAGCTTTGCGGCGCTCCACTCCAGCTCTTCCGGCGTACAGGCCAAAAGCATCCCGGGATCCGCCTCAACCGGCACTCCGAAACGTTCCAGCAGCCGCAGATAGTACCACACCTGATGCAGATGTTCCTGACGGCTCGGACGCTCCAGAGCATGAGTCAGCAACACACTGCGGGCATCGCCGCGGTACCCCAACCGCAGGGGAATACCCCCTGCACAGGCCATCAGTGCCGCTTCAAAAGCGTTTTGAAAGAGAATGGCCAGATCAAAATGTTCCTTGCGCAGATTCCTGCAAAAGCGGGCGAAACCGCCCAATCCCCTGTGCGCCGTGCGTTTGTCGAAGGGCAGCAGCCGATCGCAGGCGGGGTGCCCATGCAGCAGCTCCACCACCACAGGATTGGCCACCACCACAATCTCCGCCGCGGGAAAAGCCCGCCGCACAGCCATCATGGCGGGTGTGGTCATGACCGCATCCCCTATCCAGTTGGCAGAGCGCACCATAATCTTCTTGACCGGCAACTCAATCAGCGGCTTCATTACCTGTTTTCTCCACCATCTCGGGGATCCCGTCACGCACCGGATAGGACCGCCGGCAAGCGCTGCAGACCAATCCCCTTCCTGTATCGTTCATCTTCATCACCGCCTGACCACAGGACGGACAGGCCAGCATACGCACCAGATTCCCGGAAACCGTTTTCACTGCATCTTCCAGTACGGCCTCCAGTTCTTCCTGCTCGTCAAAGGCCACTTCCAGGGGAATGGCATAGCAGGGAATGGCAAAGTCGCCGGCACACAGTTTGACGGCATCCTTTTCGGTCGTCAACAGGCAGTCCACACCCTGCGCCCAGCGCCGCAACTCCGCCTTCTTCGAAGCGGAAAAACACGCATGATCGTGCAGGGAGCGACAACGCTCCGGGAAAATACCGCATTTTTGCAAATCTTCAAAAAAATTCTCCGGATGCGCAATGCCGGCAAAGGCCGCGCACTTCAGTTTTCGCAACCGCTCAAGCGGCAGACGTTCGCCGCCGAGAGAAATGGCCTCCTCCGCCAAAAGATGCCGGCAGTGAAAGGCCCGTCCCGGTACGGGAAAATGTTCCTGGCCGTTGCTGTGTGAAAAGAGGAAAAGATCGCCGCGTGAAAGTGCCTCCGGAAATTCACGCAGGGGACCCGCCGGCAAAACCCGCCCATTGCCCAGAGGCCGCCGGGCGTCAAGCAGGACGATGTCGAGATGCCGCCGCACCGCAAGATGCTGAAAACCATCATCCAAAACAAGAATTTCGGCGCCCAGTTCTTCCACCGCCAATTTGACCGCTTCCGCGCGTCGCCGGGCGACTACAACGACAAGTTCCGGAGTACGCCGGGCCAGCAGCCAGGGCTCGTCCCCGGCCAGTTCCGGAGGAATCTCCGGGCCACGCCCCCGGCAGACCACCCGGTTTTCACCCATTTCCCGCCGCCCGTAACCACGGCTGAGAACGGCAACTTTTTTGCCCCGCCGCAGAAAAAAACGCGCAACCCATTCGGTAACCGGCGTCTTTCCTGTCCCCCCCACCGCCAGATTGCCGACAGACACAACCGGTACCGGCGCTTCCAAAGAGGCCAGCACCCCATGGCGATACAGCGCGGCACGAACCTGGTTCAGCGTACCGTAAAGCCAGCCGCAGCCATACAGGGGATATTTCAGCAATTCGCAAAAAGAAGAAAAAACGCGCATGGATACCAAGGGAAAAGCGGAGAGGATATGGGAAAAAGCACCTCGTTTTCACGCAAAACATACTTTTACGGTTCCGGCAACAGCCGTCCAAGAATCGCCATGGTCTTTTCGGTCGCACCCTGATTTTCCATCAGCAGCCGGAAACCATGCTCGCCCATCTGTCCACGCAACGAGGCATCGCTCAACAACGCGGCGGCTTTTTCCTCCAGCTCCGCCTCATCATGCACCTGAACACCGCCTTCCGCTTCCAGCAGCAGCCGGACGATCTCCCTGAAATTGTGCATATGCGGACCAAACAGCACCGCCCTGTGCATCAGGGAAGCCTCCAACACATTATGCCCTCCTACCGACACAAGGCTGCCGCCCACAAACACGAGATCCGCCAACGCGTAGAGCCGCAGCATCTCGCCCATGACATCCATCAGCAACACGCCGCCTTCTGTAAAGAGCGCCTGGTCCGGCGTAATTTCGCTGCGCAAACGCAGGGTGAATCCTTCTCGCCTGACCAGCTCCGCGACCGCACGAAAGCGGCGGGGATGACGGGGAGCCAGCGCCAAAACCAAAGATGGCCATTGCATACGCAAGCGGCCATACACCCGCAGCAGGATCTCCTCTTCGCCTTCATGCGTACTCCCGCAGGCCCAAACCAGCGATTCTTGCGGCAAACGAAATTCTTCCCGCAGCTGCGGACAATCGGCAGGCGCCACCGCATTATCCGCCAGCATATCGAATTTCAGATTGCCGGTCACGGTCACCCGTTCCGGCGGAGCGCCAATCCGGCAGGCCCGCCTGGCATCCAGCTCGGTCTGCATGCAGAACGCGGCGAACTCGCGCATGACCCAGGAAGTCAAACGTCCCGCCCAACAGTAATGGGGAAAGGAACGATCCGAAAAACGTCCGTTGACCAACACGACAGGTATCGTCCGGCGA
>JAFPZV010000218.1 GCA_017417085.1 Deltaproteobacteria bacterium
TATGCGGCGAACTACCAGATCATCGTCGACCGTGTCCACAACAGCGATACGCTGGATGTCCAGGTGGAGATGACACCGGAGATGTTTACCGACAATCTGGGCGAAATCAGCCGGCGCCAGGAAGCTCTGGTGGACGGTTTGCGTTCCATGCTGGGTCTGGCCGCCAAGGTCACGCTGGTGGAGCCCAAGACCATCGCCCGCAGCGAAGGCAAGGCGGTCCGCGTTATCGACAAACGTAAAATCTAACTTCAAGGGAGGTGCTCATGGCAATCAAGCAGATTTCGGTTTTTCTTGAAAACAAACCCGGCACGCTGCTGAAGATGACCGGCGTACTTGCGGAAAACAAGATCGACATGCGGGCGCTTTCTCTGGCGGAAACCAAGGATTTCGGCATCGTGCGCCTTATTGTGGATGACGTTTACACCGCCTCCACCGTGCTGAAGGACAAGAATTTCATCAGCATTCTAACGGATGTCGTCGGTGTGCTGATTCCGGACGAACCCGGCGGACTGGACAAGGTGCTGCGCGTGCTTGCCGGTGCCAACATCAACGTGGAATACATGTACGCCTTCCTGGGCGGCCGGAACCTCAACCGCGCCTGCATGATCTTTCGGGTGGGGGACTCCCGGGCGGCGGAAAGCGCGTTGGGAGCCAAGGGAATCAAGCTTCTCTCTCAGGAGGAGATAGCCACTTTCTGAGACGTACAACGCTTGGAAAAATCATGTTAAAAAACGGCCGGCAAAAGGGAAAAACCTTTTGACCGGCCGTTTTTTTTGCCGCCCTGTTTGGAAACAATTTCTCCAGCGTCTGAATTTTTTGCCGTATACCGCGCGCCTTTTTGATACATTGGGCGCAGATGATGCCGCTTTTCTGTTCATGGCGACCATGCGGTGGTTCTTTGCGCCGTCCATCCCGTAAAAAAGGAGAATAGAAAAATGAACATTCTGGTTATAGGAGGAGCCGGCTACATTGGCAGCAATACCTGCAAGGCGTTGGCCCGCGCCGGGCACAGGGTTTGCGTCTACGACAACCTCTCCACCGGTCACCGCGATCTGGTGCAATGGGGGCCGCTGTACGAAGGCGATATTCTCGACGGTGCAGCCTTGCGCCGCTATTTGAACGAGATCCGGCCGGATGGCATCATCCATTTCGCAGCCTTTTCGCAGGTGGGGGAATCTGTGCGGGATCCCGGCAAGTATGTCCGCAACAACGTGGGTGGCACCCTGAGCATCCTTGAGGCAATGCGCGATACCGGAGTGGGCAGTATTGTGGTTTCCAGCACCGCGGCGGTCTACGGTATTCCGGCTGTCATGCCCATCCTGGAGGATGTCGTGCCTGCGCCCATCAATCCCTATGGGGAAAGCAAACTGTTCATGGAGTGGATGCTGGCCGATTTTGCCCGCGCCTATGGCCTGCGCTGGGCGGCTCTGCGCTACTTCAACGCGGCGGGAGCCGATCCCGAGGGGGAAACCGGCGAACGGCATCTGCCGGAAACCCATCTGATTCCGCGCGCACTTATGGCGCTGGACGGCAAGCTGCCGGATTTCCATGTGATGGGCGACGACTATCCCACGGAGGATGGCACCTGTATCCGTGA
>JAFPZV010000219.1 GCA_017417085.1 Deltaproteobacteria bacterium
GAGTGCGAGGCCAACCGCATCGTTTATGATCACGCCAACAGGCTTATCACGACACCGGCGTATATGCTGGCCAAAAGCATTTCCGAAGTTGCCGAAGGGATCAATGAGGCGGTACAAAAGCTTATGGACGTAACCAAGGAAAAACGGGGATTGTAAAACCAAAATTTTTCGGGCTGTAACATTCATAAAAAAAGAGCCGCTTTTTAAGCGGCTCTTTTTTTCTCAATACTATCCGTTCCCTACTACTTCTGGGAAACCTGATTCATGCCCGCAAGCAGGAAGGCAATTGCCAGGAAAGCGCCCGGAGGCATAATCATAATTAGCATGGGAACATAACCCGCGCCAAAGAGACTGAGGCCAAAGAAGGTCCCGTTACCCAAAACTTCACGAACGGTGGCAATGGCAACCAGGGCAACCATGAAGCCAATACCCATGACAATACCGTCTATCATCGACTCGTAGGGGGCATTCTTCGAAGCATAAGCCTCGGCCCGGCCCAGAATGATACAGTTTACAACGATCAGGGGAATGAAAATTCCCAAAGACTTGTGAAGTGCCGGCAGATAGGCGGCCATCACCAGGTCAACAATCGTTACAAACGAGGCAATGATAACGATAAAGGCCGGGATACGAACCTTCGAGGGAATCACTTTCCGCAGGCAGGAGATAACCACATTCGAGCAAACCAGTACAAATGTGGCTGCCAATCCCATACCTACCGCATTTTCCACGCTGGAAGATGTCGCCAGGGAAGGACACAGGCCCAATCCCAGCTTCAACACCGCGTTCTCATCCCAAATGCCTCTTTTAAACTCTTTTGCGAAATTCACCTTTGGGAAATCCATTTTTCCGAAATTCAAATTCATGTATTCCTCCCATCATCCGCCAACGATCTCGGCTTGGTGAGCCTTGAAAAACTCCAGCCCACGGCGAATCGCGCCGACAATGGCCCGCGGTGTGATCGTGGCTGCCGTAATCTGATTAAAATCGCCACCATCTTTCTTTACGCGCCAATCGGCATCATCAAGGCCTTTGCCTTTAAACTGACTTCTCCAGCCTTCACCTTCAGCCAAAGCGCCCAATCCCGGGGTCTCGGCGTGCTGCAGGATGGAAATGCCCGTTACTTTTCCCTCGGCATTGACTCCTACCATGATCTTGATGTTGCCGCTATAACCATCAGGAGCAATCGCTTCAAAAGCTATGCCGGAAATTTTGCCATCTTTACGTCCACGATAAAAAACAGTCTGTACGTCATTCCCCTTGGGATCCTTACCCGGCAGAGAGATGGTGTCTTTGTTCGGCTCGTTATCCGCGGGAGGAAGAACCGACTGCAAGGCATTCAAGGTAACAAGTTCTCTCTGGTGCGCTATCGCGTCGCGAGTCACCATTTCGACAAGTGCCAACAACAACGCGGAGACTGCGGTAACAAGAGTAAGCACCAGGGCGAGGCGGCCAATATCTTTCATTTCTCCTACCCCTTCTTAGTTACAAACCCAAATTTTGGGGGCATAGCCCCAAATTTTCTGGGCATAGTGAGACGATCAATAATGGGAGTCGCCGAATTCATCAGCAGGATGGAAAACGCCACCCCCTCCGGATATCCACCAAAAAGCCGAATCAGAACGGTCAGCACTCCGCATCCGCATCCAAAAATGATCATTCCTTTCGGAGTCAGAGGAGAAGTCACCCAGTCTGTCGCCATGAAAAACGCGCCCAGCATCAAACCACCGGTCACCATGTGGAACAACGGGCTCGGATATTTGCTGGAATCAACCATCCAGAAGATCATGGACAGAACAAAGGCCGACCCGATAAAGCTCGCCGGAATATGCCATGTAATAATCTTGCGATAAATGAGCCAGCAGCCTCCGGCAATCAGGGCAAGCGCGGACAGAACACCAAGCTGACCACCCAAGCCGCCGTAGAAGACACCGCTCAACTGCGCCTGAACTTCCGGAGTAATATTGCCGTGCAGGCCAACTGCCATTTTGACAGCGGACAATGGAGTCGCCGAAGTAATTTCATGCGTTCTCGGCATAACCCAGGTCGTCATCTGCACCGGGAAAGAGATAAGCAAAATGGTACGGCCCACCAGCGCAGGGTTGAAAGGATTGCATCCCAATCCGCCAAAAACCTGCTTGCCGATGATAATGGCAACGAAACCACCCAGCAGGGCCATCCACCATGCCGCATTGGGCGGAACATTCAGGGCCAGCAGAATACCTGTCATGACCGCGCTACCATCACGAACCGTTATCGGCTGTTTCCGGATCAGCTCCCACCCTGCTTCAGCAAGTACGCATCCCAGAACACAGAACAATATGGTCAGACATGATGCTTGTACCCCAAAAGAAAGAATCCACAGCAAACAGCAGGGGCACAGCGCACCTATCACTTCCCACATTGCCCTACTTGTCGTCATCCCCTCATGAACATGGGGAGAAGAAGAAACATAAAGTAGTGTTTTCTCCACGTTAAACCTTCTTTCTCTTAGCAATATTGGCCCTAATCGCACTCTTGGCCTGTCTGAAGAACTGGAGCAAAGGTATCTGCGCCGGACAAATGTAGGTACAGCTTCCGCATTCAATACAATCCATTACATTCAACTTCTCGGCTTCGTCAACCTTTCCTCTGCGCATCTGGAAAGCTATTTCCGTCGGCATAATGAACGCCGGGCAAGCCCGAACACAGTTGCCGCAACGGACGCAGGGGCCTTCCGGCTCTCTTAAAACTTCTCCCTCACTAAAGAGAAGAATTCCCGACGTTCCTCGTGTGACAGGCACATCCATCGAAACCGCCGCCATACCCATCATCGGCCCGCCCTGGATGATCTTGCCCAGCTCGCCTTTGACGCCGCCGCAAAATTCTACCAGTTTGGAAATGGGCTGACCAATCTTGATAAGCAGATTCTTCGGCTCGGCAACGGCGGAACCACTGACTGTGGCAATTCTTTCAATCAATGGGATCCCGCGGCGAACTGCGGCATTGACAGCAGCGGCCGTTCCCACATTCTGCACGACACAACCGCAGTCCATTGGCAGACCGCCCGATGGAACTTCACGTCCCGTTACCGCATAGATCAGCTGCTTCTCTGCGCCCTGCGGATATTTGAGCTGAAGCGGGCAGACCTCAATGCCCTTGTTCTCACACGCCTTCTGCATCGCCTCAATGGCATCGGGTTTGTTGGCCTCAATGCCAATAACGGCATTTTCAACCCCCAAAATCCGTTTGAGGATAAGAATGCCTTCCACGACCTCTTCCGGCTTCTCCTGCATGAGGCGATCGTCTGCGGTCAGGTACGGTTCGCATTCGACACCGTTGAGAATCAGGTAATCAATCTTTTTGCCTTCCGGAGGACTCAATTTTACATGGGTCGGGAAAGTCGCGCCGCCCATGCCGACGATACCTGCGGCCAGAATGCGATCCTTCAACTCCTGAGGCATCAGTTTGTCCGGATCGGCACCGCTGAGATTGGGATCCCACTCATCCTTCCCATCGGCCTTGATGACCACTGCCATCGTCTTGTTGCCGGCGGTATCAAGCCGCGGTTCTACAGCAATAACTTCACCGGACGTGGAGGCATGTATCGGTACGGAGACAAACCCCTTGGGAGTACCAATAACCTGCCCCTTCAAAACCTTGTCCCCTTTTTGCACGCACGCTTCTGCCGGCGCGCCAATATGCTGGGAAAGATGAATAACCAGCTCATCTCCTTCAGCCACAGGACAAACTTCTATTGCCTTCTTCTCTGACCATCTCTTGTTGTCTGGGGGATGCAGGCCCCCTTTAAATGTTTTTAACTCCATGTTCATTCCCTTATGTTGACGAAAAAGGTTTACGAACGCTTTGCTCCTCTCTTTCACTTGTTGCACTTGCACGTGTGCCTCACTTTATTGGTTTATTATTTATTAAGCTTTTTCTTCAGTTTTCTCTTCCTGAGGGGTTCCGGCAGCAGCAAGATCATGGATACACTTCGCCGGGCATTTGAGCATTCCGGCGACAGCTTTCTCCTGATCGTAGCTTTCGTTCTTCACCGAAGCCAGGAAATTATCAACAGCATACACATCTTCCGCCGTCTTCTTGCAGATCTGGCAACCGATACAACCAACCTGGCAATAGGATTTTATTACTGCGCCCTTGTCATGACTGTTGCACAGGACCTGAACCGTGGCAGACTTGGGAGCCATCTTGATGACATTGCGAGGACATACCGTCGTACACTTTTTACATCCAACGCATTTCTCGCGATCAACAACCGCCAGACCTTCCGGGGAGATCGAAAGAGCGCCAAAAGCACAGGCCGCAACGCAGGTTCCCAACCCGAGGCAGCCGCTCGGACAAGCTTTGGGTCCGCCGGCAAGCGCCTGAGCGGTTCTGCAATCATGGACGCCGACATATTTGTATTTATCCTGGGCGCGCGTGTTGTCTCCCTGGCAGCAGATCACCGCAACCGTCGGCTCCGATGCCGTCGCCTCAACACCCATTACCCGGGCAATCATTGCGACAGCTCCTGCACCACCGGGGGTACAGAGATTGGGAGGAGCGCTTCCTGCCACTACTGCTTTTGCATAGCCACCGCATCCGGCGTATCCACACGCACCACAGTTAGCCCCCGGAAGATTTCCCGCAATTTCTTCTTCCCGGGGATCTACTTCAACCGCAAACTTCTTGGCCGCAAACCCCAGAATCACCGCCGCCAAAAAACCGATACCGCCAAGACTTATAACCGCTGCAATCATTGTGGTTTTTCCTTTTCTTAAATAGCCGTTAAACTCCCCTTACCAAGCCATCAACCTTTGATCAGTCCTGCAAACCCCATAAAGGCCAGTGACATAAGACCGGCTGTAATAAAGGCTATCGGCAAGCCCTGGAAACATTTGGGAACGGGACCAACATCAACCTTCTCGCGAATACCGGCCATCAGAATCATTGCCAGGGCAAAACCAAGCGCCGCTCCAATGGCAAACAGGATGCTCTGCAAAAACGAATGGCCTTTCTGAATATTCAGAACGGCCAGGCCCAAAACTGCACAGTTCGTTGTAATCAGCGGAAGGAAAATGCCAAGAGCCTGATAAAGCACCGGACTGGTTTTCTGGATTATCATCTCGACCAACTGGACCAAGAAGGCAATAACCAGAATAAAGGCAATGGTCTGAAGATATTCGATCCCGAATTTTGCCAGGACAAAATACTGGATCACCCATGTGACCATGGCGGCAACAGCCATGACAAAGGTCACAGCCGCCCCCATGCCAATGGCTGTATCAAGTTTTTTGGACACACCCATAAACGGGCACAAGCCCAAAAACTGCCCCAGAACAAAGTTATTAACCAAGATCGTACTTACCAGAATGATAAACATTTCTGTCATGCCAAACTCCGTTTACATGTTGAATTTTGATTTCCCCTGCTCCCCGTACGTACCCCAAACTGACGTTTTATAGACAAAAAATATCGATGTTGTCAAATTCTTTCAAAATTTTTTAATTTTTCTTTGGCGGCTCCACCCTCATGAGCCAAGAGGACAAGCTGCTGTTTCCGGAGCAAAAAATTCATTCCGATTTCTTTGGCGCCGGTTTGCGCCGCCAGTACAAAAATCTCGCCATATGCAGTACGGGCGCAGACAGCATGTACACCACAAAAATCGTGAAAATAAATATTTCCGGACGCGCAACTATCACGATAATGGCGACAATCGCCGACACCAGAAACGCGAAGGGGCGCCGCTTCAGCAGTTCCGGATCCTTGAAGGAAACGTAAGGGAAATTGCTGATCATCAAAAAGGCCAGCAGGTAAATGAGGATCAGCACCGATACCATCTTCACGGTTCCCGAACCGCCCAGATAGTAGAACAACAGCACACATGACGACAGTGTCGAAGCTGCGGCCGGTATGGGCAGACCAACAAACCGGCGGGACTCCACAAAAGGAACCTGCACATTGAAACGCGCCAGCCGCAACGCACCGCACACCACATAGAGGAATGCCGCCAGCCAGCCGATCTTGCCATAGGGGCGCAGTGCCCAATTGTAAATCAGCAGGGCCGGAGCCACACCAAAGGCTACCAGATCCGCCAGGGAATCGTATTCGATGCCAAAGCGGCTGGTTGTTCCCGTCAGCCGCGCCACCTTGCCATCCAGGGCATCAAAAATCCCCGAAACAAGGATAAACCAGGATGCGGTACGGTAATCACCGTTGATGGTGGCAACAATTCCGTAGAAACCGGCGAACAGACTGCCGGTCGTCACCAAATTGGGAATAATGTACACACCCTTGCGCAGGGTTTCCAAACGTTCCGGATGCTCAAACAGAGGATTCTTCACTTTCAGCATATCCTATAAGAGTTTCGCCGCCGACCACCTTGTCGCCAGTCCGTACCTTGACCTGCCAGTTCGGAGGCAGATACAGATCCACCCGCGAACCGAAACGGATCAGGCCATACCGCATCCCCTTTTCCAGGGTCATGCCGATATGCGGATAACAGACGATCCGCCGGGCAATCAAACCGGCTACCTGCACAACCAGAAAACGCTGGCCCGAAGAGGTTTCCATCAGCATGCCGCAACATTCGTTGCACTCACTGGCCTTGTCCAGCGCGGCATTGAGGAAACTTCCCTTTTCATGAAACAGATCGACGACCTTGCCCGCAAACGGCACCCGATTAACATGCACATTGAAAACCGACATGAACACGCTCACCTTGAGCATGCGGGTGTGCACAAAACGCGTCTCTTCCACTTCTCCGACAAAGACCACCCGGCCATCCGCCGGAGAAATCACGGCATTGGGGTCCTGGGAAGCATGGCGCTCCGGATTGCGGAAAAAATAAACGGTAAACAGCGTCAGCGCCAACAACAAAAAAGCAGGCACAGTCCAGCCCACTAACGCCAGGACCAGCGTCGCAGCGCCGAAAAGACCTATAAATATATACCCTTCTTTTGCGACCGGTTGATGATGATTGGTCATCGCCCGAACCCTTTCCTCCCGAATAACCGCTTTACACTTTCTTCAAGCCCTCTTGTGATGCCGAAAGGATTCTGTCAAAACCAACCCCTTTGGGCACCTTTTTCCCGGCCTTTCACTCGAACTTGGCCATTCTGCGAATACGTTCCATTTCGTCTTTTCCGGCCAATTTCGACTTTTGAATGTTTCTTTTTTCAATTTCTTCCTGCGGTGTCAGGTAGGGTTTCCCTGCCAGCTGCGCCAACTGCTTCTCCCAAAGAATATGCTCTTCATACAGTTTACGATACCGGGGATTCTCTTCCCGCAGTCGCTGGATTACTTCTTGCTCATCCATTGCGCACCTCCTGTTTTTGGTTTGTGGTTTGTCCGCCGGAAACAACGGCTGCTCTCTGCCTCTTTAATACCAAGCTTACCGAAAAAACGCCACCATCAAGAAATTCTCATATCCAAAGCGCTATGCGCCCCTGGCCAATTCCGCTTCCGAAGGGCGTATGTAGACCGGCATTAACCGCTCCGGAGAAACCCAACGCCCGGCCCGGTAGTCGCGCAAGGCCAGCTCTGCCGCCAGCACCGTCCGTACCGAGGTCAACGACTCCGGCGCAAAGTGTGCCTTCGTCTGCCCCTTGCTCTCAAGAACCGCACGGTACACAACAGCGCCCGTCCCGATAAAAACCGTATCCTCCAGGATTTCCAGCCGCTCCGGAGAGAGCACCGTTTCGGGTGTCAGCGCTTCGGGAAACTCGCCGCTGCAGTCAAAGCGGCCCGCATACACCTCACGCTTGCGGGCATCAAGAAGCGCGCAGACCGGCCACCGGCAAAAGGGCAGCTGCGCGGCCAACGTTTTCAGCGAGGATACCCCCACAACCGGTCTCGAACAGGCCATCGCCAAGCCCTTGATCGTCGCCAGGCCGACTCTCAACCCGGTAAACGATCCGGGGCCCGCCACCGCCGCCATAACCTCAATATCCTGCATCTTCCAGCCGACGCGCCGCAGCAGCAGGTCAATACCCTCCACCAGCTGCACCGCATGCTGGGCTCCGCTGTCGAGCTGCAATTCGCCCACCAAACGCGCTCCGTCGCCCAGCGCAATGCCACAGCAGGGCGTGGAGGTATCCACCACCAGAAGCTTCTCAGCCATTTCCACTCCAGAACAACCGAACCAGATCATTGTAAAAGGCAAGACACATGAGCAGCAGCAAAAATATGAGGCCACCGCGCTGCGCAAGTTCCCGGAAACGCGGCGTCACCGGGCGCCCCAGAACAATTTCGCAGCAGCTGAACAGGATGTGCCCGCCGTCCAGCACCGGTATCGGCAGCAAATTCAGAATACCCAGCTGGATGCTGAGAAAGGCCAGAATGGTCAGGACTCCCGTCGCATCCGTCCGGGCTGCGGTTCCCGCTACTTGCACCACGGTAATCGGTCCGCCAATATTTTTGGCGGAAACTTCGCCCATTATCAACTTTTTGACAAAAATGAATGTCAGCTTGGCCAATTCCCAGGTTTGCCGGCCCCCTTCACGCATTGCCATCGGCAGGGCAAAACGCCGTATTGTAGTCTCTACCGAAGGCGCCACTCCGATCTGATACAGCGCAGGACCGTTCTCCTGAGCAACTTTTTTCGCCCAAAGGGTCATTTCCAGCCGTTCATTGCCCCGCGCAACGAGGTATTTGCCCGGTTTTTCCCGGAGATTCTGGATAAGCGGCCGCAGATCGTACCAGGAAGTTACTGGCCGATCGTTGATTTTCAGAATCAGATCCCCGGCTTGCAGCCCGGCACTCGCCGCCGCGCTGTTGGGAGCCAGGGCACCGACACGGGCTTCCTGTTCCGGCAAAAGGCCAAAGGCCTGCAAACCATCCAGAATATCCGTGCTCGATTTGGCTTCCAGCACAAACTCCGTGTTTTCGCGCCGCACGGTAAAGCGCAGGGGCTTCCCCAACTCTTCAACAACGATTTTGGAGGTTTTTTCCCAGTTGTCCACAGAAACGCCGTTCAGCGCCACAATCCGGTCTCCGGCACGAAAACCGGCCTTCTGCGCCTCCGAATCCCCGCTCACGTGTCCGACTACGGGTGGCTGCTCCAGATAGGCAGGCGCCGGCACTCCGATCCAGTAGGCCAGCGACAGCAGAAAAAGCGGCAGCAGCAAGTTCATGGCCGGTCCGGCGAGTACAATCGCGATGCGTTGCCACGGGGATTTTTTCGCGAACGAACGTTTTTCATCGCCAGGCTGCAACTCTTCGTCTTCTTTGTTCTCGTCTTCCTCCTCATCGGGATTTTCACCCAACATCTGGACATAACCGCCCAGCGGAATGGCGCACAGCCGGTACTCCGTTTCTCCCCAGCGCCACGCCAGCAAACGGGGGCCAAAGCCCAGGGAAAAGGCCAGCACCTTGACATTCATCAGCTTGGCTATGCAGAAATGCCCAAACTCATGGACAAACACCAAAATGCCCAGCATAAGGATTCCGGCAAGTATCGTCATTGCGCATTCTCCTTCGCGGCAGCCATCCGCCGGGCTATTTGCCTCCCCCTACGATCCGCCTCTATAACCGTCTCCAGATCCGTTACCGCGCACGGACTGTGCTGTTCCAGCGTTGCACGGATAACTTCCGCAATTTGCCCAAATTGGATGGTCTTGTTGAGGAAGCAGGCCACCGCGACCTCGTTGGCCGCGTTCATGACCGCAGGCACCGTCCCGCCCTGCCGCAAGGCCTCGCGCGCGATGGACAAACAGGGGAAACGCCTGTCATCCGGAGCGGCAAAGGTCAGCGAGCCCAAAGTGCAGAGATCCAGCGGCGGCAAATCCAGTGCCAGCCGTTCCGGAAAGGCCAGCGCATAGGCAATGGGGATCTTCATATCCGGCACACCCATTTGCGCGATAAGCGCCCCATCCACATATTCCACCATCGAATGAACGACACTCTGGGGATGGATCTGCACGGCGATTTTCTCCTCCGGCATATTGAACAGCCAATGCGCCTCTATGACTTCCAGACCCTTGTTCATCATCGTGGCGGAATCTATCGTCACCTTCTTGCCCATACGCCAGCGGGGATGGTTGAGCGCCGCCTCGGGCGTCGCCCGTTCAATTTCTTCGGGCGAGGACTGATAAAAGGGCCCACCGGATGCGGTCAGTATCAGGCGCCGCACCTGTGCTTCCCGCTGACCCTGCAGGGCCTGAAAAATGGCGGAATGTTCACTGTCCACCGGATAAATGCGCACTCCAAGCGCCCGTGCCCGGCTTGTGACCAGGGCGCCTGCCGCCACCAGCGTCTCCTTGTTGGCCAGCGCCACATCATGGCCCGCCTCAATGGCGGCCAGCGTCGGTTCCAAACCGGCAAATCCCGTAATCGCGGAAACCACGAGATCCGCTTCCGCAAGCGCGGCACAGGCCCGCAGCCCCTGGAGACCGGAAAGCACCTCCACATTCCGATCCGGTACCAGTTCTCTCAAGACCTGCGCCCGGGCCGCATCCGGCACCGCAACCAGCCGCGGGGAAAAGCACCGCACCTGTTGCGCAAGCGCATCCACATTGTAATTGCCGGTCAAGGCCAGTATCCGGAAACGCTCCGGATAGGCCGCCACTATTTCCAATGTCGAAACCCCAATGGAGCCGGTACTGCCAAGGAGAACCAGATTTTTCATGAGTATCTCTTCATCAGAAAAAAAGTACATCCATGCGGAGCACGACTTTCCTAGGAAAGAATGTGCCACATGCAAAAAGAGTAAACCGCCGGAAAGGCAAACAGCAGACTGTCCAGGCGATCCAGCAGACCGCCATGACCGGGAATGCCGCAACCGGAATCCTTGACCCCATAACTTCGCTTCAGCATCGATTCAAACAGATCGCCCAAAGGACCGACAAAACCCAATATCACCGCAAGCAGCAGGGCAGAGGAAAAGGACAAAACCGGCAGAAAAGCGTATTTGGCCAGCAACACGCCGATCAGGCTGCCGGCCAGACCGCCCGCCAAACCTTCCCACGTCTTTTTCGCGCTAATTGCCGGGTACAGCGGATGACGCCCCCACCTGCTTCCCGCAAAGTAAGCCAGGGAGTCGTTGGCCATAATGGCCATCAGGGTGAGAAAAATCCAGCAACGCCCCTGCGGCAGTTTCATCAGCAGATTCAGATAACCCAACAGGAGCGGGATATAAAAGAGGCCGCAGATCAGAAGTGCAAAATCCGCCATCGCGATGCGCAGATCCTGAAAGTGAAACAGGATGACCAGCGCAAAGAAGTAGAAGGTCCCTACCCAAACCAGCTGCGCCCCTCCCTCATTTTGCCAGAGGGGAAGCCAGGTGAGCAGGGCGCCGGCCAGTATCGCCAGCGTTTTTTCCACTGTTCTGCGCTTCGGCAGACAAATGGCATAAAACTCGAAAAGCCCCCAAGCGGCCAAAACCATAACCGCTACCGCAAACCAGAATGGGGGCGCAAAACCTATCAACATCGCCAACAGCGGCAAGCCTACCGCTGCGGTCACAAGACGCTGTTTAATAACGCTTCACCTCCCGCACAAACCTTTTGAACCCAACATTGAATTTTCATTATGCCGATACCCGGCCAAAGCGGCGACTGCGCCGGGAAAACTCCTCGCAGGCGGCACGCAGATCCGTTTCGTCAAAATCGGGCCACAGCGTGGTGGTAAACACCATTTCGCCATAGGCCATCTGCCAAAGCAAAAAATTGCTGATACGCTGCTCGCCACCGGTGCGGATCAGCAGATCCGGGTCCGGACAGGCGGCAGAATCCAGGGCTTCGGCGAAAACCGCCTCATTGATCCCATCCGGCGCAAGCCGGCCCGCCTGGACCTCGGCAGCGAGTTTGCGCGCCGCGCGTACAATTTCATCGCGCCCACCATAGGAAAGGGCAAGCGTCAGTATCAGGGATTTGCCGCCGGCTGTCGCTTCGCAGGATTCTTTCAGATTCCTGCACACACTCGCCGGGAGCCGTGCCTGGTCGCCTATCACCCGCAGGCAAATGCCATTGGCAATCATATCGGGAGTTTCCGCAACGAGAAATCGGCTTAACAGCGCCATGAGCGCATCCACTTCGGCCTGGGGCCGTTTCCAGTTTTCCGTGCTGAACGCGTAAAGCGTCAGCCAACCCACTCCCAGACGACAACAGGCTTCCACAATCCGCCGTACGGTCTTGGCGCCTTCACGATGTCCCGCAGCCCTTGGCAACAGACGCCGCTGTGCCCACCGGCCATTGCCATCCATGATAATGGCGATATGACGAGGAATTTCCATGCATCACATCCAAAAAGCATGCTTCCACGGAAAAAATATCTCCCGCCCCAACCTCTGTCAGGAGTTGAGATAGGCAGTTATCGATTCCGCGATGGTATTGAACACCCGTGTAAATTCCTTTTCGTTGTGCTCCAGCAGCGTCACCCTGAAGCCCTGCATGGGTGTGCAGAATGACGACAAGGGGACAACACATATCCCGGTCGAACCCAAAAGATAATAAACAAAACGCTTGTCAAGAGCAACTCCCGGCTGGGCCACCAGATCCTCCACCAGTGCACGCACATCCGGATTGCGGATCGGCAGGGTCTGATGTTCTCCCAGTCTGCCATTTTCAAAAACCACGCTCATGTAAAACGCGCCGTTGGTGCGGTTGACCTTGAGGCCGGGCACTTTCCGGAAAATATCGTAGGCGATGTTCGAGGCTCGTTCATACCAGCTGCGCCGTTCCGCAAGATACACCGGATATTCCGGATGACTCATGATCAGCGGTATGGCCTTCTGCGGCAACGTGGTGGAGCAGACTTCCACCATCTTGGAGTTGACAATGCTCTGAATATAACGCTGGAATATCGGGTTATCCTTCGCATTGTATACCTCTATCCAGCCACAGCGCGAACCCGGCCAGGGAAAGTCCTTGCTGATGCCGCGCATGGCTATGGCGGGCAAGCCGTCGATCAGATCGGAAATGGGACGGGTGGCCTGGCCGTTGTAGATCAGGTTGCGGTAGATCTCGTCCACAACGATAAACAGATCGAATTCCTTGGCAATATTGATAATTTCACGCAAAATCCGCTCCGGATAGACGGCGCCGGTGGGATTGTCGGGATTGATGATCAAAATGCCGGAAATGGAAGGGTTGTACTTGACGGACAGGTACAGATCATCCAGATCGGGATACCACATATTGTCCGGATCCAGCCGGTAGGAAACCGGTTTCTGCCCCGCATGGGAGCCCTCCGCGGAGGAATGGGTGGAGTAGGTCGGCGAAGGACCGATAACCCGTGCCTCGTGCCGCAAAAGACCGTACACCTTCTGGATGGCATCGCCCAGACCGTTGAAGAAGGTAATATCATCGGCGGAAATCTGGGTTTTTCCTCGTTTGTTGGTCATTTCAGCAAGAAATTCACGGGTTTCCAATACGCCCTTGGTAGCGCTGTAGGCATAGGAACTGTCCTGCATGGCCAGATCGGCGACGATCTTTTTCATCCACATCGGGATCTTCTCTCCCTTGGCCACCGGGTCGCCAATATTTTCCATATTGGTTTTCATGCCGAGTTTGTTGAGCTTCTCCGCGATCGCGACAATGGCGCGGATCTCGTAGGTCAATTCCTGGGCGCCCGCATGTACTATGTTGTTTCGCATAACGCTTCATCCCTTTTCTAGTCTTGTCTGTCCAAACAAAAGAACAAGGCCATGGGCACTCTGCCCATGGCCTTGTGGAATTCAACGATCCTCAACCAACGTCAAACCTGATGACAGAGTACCCCCTGGCAAGCGGCCGCCCCCGCGGCCGCGCGCGCAGCGGCACTCAGATTGCATTTCATGGTTTGTTTCATCGTTGTTCTTCCTGTTTTCCGGTTCAAATTTTCCTAGCCCTTTTTCATCTCTTCTTCCAGTGCGCCATGGGCTGCCGCCAAACGGGCCACCGGAACCCTGAACGGCGAACAGGAAACATAGTTCAGGCCAATGCGATGGAAGAACTTGATGCTTTCAGGCTCGCCGCCATGCTCGCCGCAAATGCCGATCTTGAGGTTGGGGCGGGTCTTGCGTCCACGCTCGCAACCGATTTTGACCATCTCGCCCACACCCGTCTGATCGATGCTGATAAACGGATTGTGTTCATAGAGGTTGTGCTCCACATAGAAGGGCAGGAAATCGCCCGAATCGTCGCGGGAGAGGCCATAGGTCGTCTGGGTCAGGTCGTTGGTGCCGAAGGAGAAGAACTCGGCATCTTCTGCAATGCGATCCGCGATAAGGCAGGTACGGGGCAGCTCCACGCAGGCGCCTACCATGTATTTGATCTTGACGCCCAGGCGCTCCATGACCTCGGCGGCAACCTTGTCCGCCCGTTCTTTCAGCAAGTGCATTTCGTTATAGGTCGCAACCAGCGGCATCATGATCTCCGGAACCACGGTAAAGCCCTTGTCACGGGTCAGCTCGCAGGCAGCTTCAATGATCGCCTGCACCTGCATGTCGTAAATCTCGGGGAAGGTCATCCCCAGGCGGCAGCCACGATGTCCCAGCATCGGGTTGTTCTCATGCAGATGCTCGGCGATGGCTTTCACCTTGGGCAAAGGCATTCCCATGATTTCCGCCAGTTCTGCCATTTCGCGATCTTCCTGCGGCAGGAACTCGTTCAGCGGCGGATCCAGCAAGCGGATCATGACCGGAAGATCCTTCATTTCCACGAAAATATCGTAGTAATCCTGGCGCTGCATCGGCAGGATCTTGGCCAGTGCCTTCTGGCGTCCTTCGATATCCTCGGCCATGATCATCTCGCGCATGGCGCGGATTCTCTCGCCCTGGAAGAACATGTGCTCGGTGCGTACCAGTCCAATGCCGTCGGCGCCAAAATTACGGGCCACCCGTGCATCTTTCGGCGTATCGGCGTTGGCGCGAACGCCCAGTTTCTTGTACTTGTCCACCCACGCCATGAGCGTGGCGAAGTCGCCGGTGATATCCGGCTGAATGGTGGGAACCGCACCGCGCATAACCTCGCCGGTCGAGCCGTTGAGCGTAATGATGTCGCCTTCCTTGAAGATTTCGCCCTGGCGGTTGCTAAACTGTTTCTTCTGATAGTCCACCTTGATGTCGCTGCATCCAACCACGCAGCACTTGCCCATGCCGCGGGTTACCACCGCCGCATGCGAGGTCATGCCGCCGCGCGCCGTCAGAATGCCCTGTGCCGCATCCATGCCGTGGATATCTTCCGGGCTGGTCTCCAAACGCACCAGAACCACTTTCCGCTTCTCTGCCGCCGCGGCTTCCGCATCCTCCGCGGAAAAGACTATCGCGCCGCTGGCTGCTCCCGGAGAGGCGGGCAGTCCCTTGGCGATAACTTCCTTGGGCGCCTTGGGATCCAGCGAGGGATGCAGCAGCTGGCCCAACTGGCTGGGGGACACCCGCAGGACGGCTTCCTTCTCGGAGATCAGACCCTCCTTCACCATATCCACCGCCACCTTGATGGCGGCCCGGGCGGTCCGTTTACCGTTACGGGTCTGCAGCATGAACAGTTTCTTCTTTTCGATGGTGAACTCGATGTCCTGCATGTCGCGATAGTGTTTTTCCAGCAGATCCTTGATCTTCACCAGCTGATCGTAGCTCTCCGGCATAACTTCCTGCAGCGAGGGCAGATCGCTTGCGCCGCCTTCCTTGTTGATCGGCTGCGGAGTACGAATGCCGGCCACCACGTCCTCGCCCTGGGCGTTGATCAAAAATTCGCCGTAGAAATATTTCTCGCCGGTGGCGGGATTGCGGGTAAAGGCAACGCCGGTGGCGCAGTCATCACCCATGTTGCCGAAGACCATTGCCTGCACGTTGACCGCAGTGCCCCAGTCCGCCGGAATGTTGTTGAGTTTGCGGTATACGATGGCCCGGTGGTTCATCCAGGAACCAAAGACCGCGCCAATCGCGCCCCACAGAAGTTCCACAGGATCGCTCGGGAATTCCTGCCCCAGCGTTTCCTTGTATTTTTCCTTGAACAGAACAACCAATTTTTTCAGATCTTCCGCATCCAGTTCCGTATCGGCCTGCACGCCCTTGGCCTGTTTGCATTCTTCAAGAATATTTTCCAGCAGATCGCGATCCATGCCCATAACCACGTCGGCATACATCTGGATGAAGCGCCTGTAGGCATCGTAGGCGAAACGAGGATCGCCCGTTTTCTCTATCAGGCCTTTCACGGTCTTGTCGTTCAATCCCAGATTGAGTACGGTATCCATCATGCCCGGCATGGAAGCACGTGCGCCCGAGCGTACCGAAACCAGCAGGGGATTTTTCTCATCTCCGAACTTCTTGCCGGTCACCTTTTCCAGATGCGCCAGATTTTCCTGCAACTCCGCCTTCAAAGATGCCGGATAGTTGCGATTGTTCTTGTAGAATTCGGTGCAGACCTCCGTCGTGATGGTAAACCCAGGAGGAACCGGCAGACCGATAGCGGTCATTTCCGCCAGATTGGCCCCCTTGCCGCCGAGCAGCTCCCGCATGTTGCCATTGCCTTCCGCCTTGCCCTCACCAAAGAAATAGATAAACTTCGCCATGGTTGTTCCTCCTCGAATGCTTTTTTCCTGAAAATGCGCTCCGCCCGTTTTACGGGCCCAATATGGATAAATCTAAGAAGCACTTTCCGCCGTTATTTTGGAAAAATCGGCGATGCCTTCAAATAACCGTGCCACCATGGTCAGCAGCGCCAACCGATTGCCCCGAATCCGTTCGTCCGGATCCATCACCAGGACGCTCTCGAAAAAGCCGTCAACCAGAGGCCGCAATGAGGCGATCTTCTCCAATGCCGCACCATAGTCTCCGGCCCTGCGCAAATGCTGCACCTCTTCCCTGATGCCGTACAGAGCCCGATACAGTTTTTCCTCCGACTCCGCGGCAAACAGATCCTCCGAAACTTCCGTTTCCACACCACCCTTGATGATGTTGACCACCCGCTTGAAGGCAACCGCCACCGGTTCATAATCGCGAGAGCTTTTCAGACGGGTCAGGGCTTCCACCCGGTGCAGAGCATCCAGGGGCCGATCGGCGTCCGCAGACAGCACCGCGGCCACAACATCCGCAGGAAATCCGCGGGTATTGACCAGAATATGGACCAGACGCTGCCGCAGGAAATCCAGAATGTCGGCAGCAACCTCCGCCGCCGGACGATTCAGTTTTTCCTTCAGCAGACCGAGCGCCCGCTCCGTCAAGGCTCCCAGTGACAGGGGCATCTGCCGGTCAAGAACGATGCTCAAAATGCCGATGGCTCCGCGCCGCAGCGCAAAGGGATCGGCCGCGCCCGTCGGCAGCAGCCCAACACTGAAGCAACCGCAAAGCGTATCCATCTTGTCGGCAATCGCCACACAGGCACCAACCGGACCGGAGGGCAAAGCGCCACCGGCCTGCACCGGCAGATAGTGCTCGTACACCGCAACGGCAACATCCCGATTCTCTCCCTCCAGCAGGGCATATTCGCGTCCCATGACACCCTGCAGTTCCGGAAACTCGAAGACCATCTGCGTTTCCAGATCACATTTGGCCAACAGAGCGGCCCGTTCCACCGCTTCGACATGTTCCGGAGCAAAGCGCCGCGCCAGCTCCACCGCCAGCTCCCGAATCCGCATGACCTTTTCATAACTGGTGCCCAGCTTTGCCTGGAACACCACATGCTTGAGCGCTTCCAGACGGCTCTCCAGTGGAACCTTCTGATCCTCTTTCCAGAAAAACATGGCGTCCGACAGGCGCGCCCGCAGAACCCGCTCGTTGCCGCGCTGCACTACCTCCGGATCGCGGGGCCGGGTATTGGCGATCGTAATGAAACGGGGCAGCAGACGCCCGGAATCATCCGTCAGCGTAAAATAGCGCTGGTTCTCTTTCATGGTGGTAATCAGCACCTCCGGCGGCAATTCCAGATATTTTTCCTCGAAACCGCCACAAATGGCGAACGGAAATTCCACCAGCAAAGACACCTCTTCCAGCAGATCCTCGTCCATGTTCAGGCTGGCGTTGAGCCGGGCAGCAATTGCCTCCACATCATGCCGGATGATCTCCTTGCGTTGCTGCGGATCGGGAATGACGAAATGTTCCTGGGCCTTGGCCAGATAATCCTCCAGCCCGGTGACGGTGAAGGCCTCCGGCGCCATGAAGCGATGTCCGAAGGACTGATTGCCGCTGGAAATCTCTCCGAACGTGAAAGGAACGATTTCTCCGTCCAGCAGGGCGGTCAGCCAGTGAACAGGACGCACGAAACGGATGTCCAGATCCTTCCAGCGCATCGACTTTTTAAAGGGAATGGCATGAATCACCCGCAGAAAGATGTCGGGCAGCAGATCTTTCAGCTTCTGCCCTTCCAGCACCTTGTGCACGCACAGGTAGGGGCCCTTTGGCGTCTCGACGGTTTCCAGTTCGGAGACATCGACGCCGTTGGTTTTGGCAAAGCCCAGTGCCGCCTTGGTCGGTTTGCCTTCAGCATCGAAGGCGATTTTCGCCGGCGGTCCCGAAATGGACAGCTCCTGCCGTTCCTGTTCGGGAGCCGCTCCCTGCACCGCAATTGCCAGGCGCCTGGGGGTTGCAAAGGTCAGGATGGACTGGAAGGGGATACGTGCCGCCTCCAGTTCCTTGCGCAACAGTTCTTCCAGACTGAGACGCGCGGGTGCCAAAAAACTTGCGGGAATTTCTTCCGTGCCGATTTCAAGAAATATTTCTGCACACATGAGATCTCAACCCTTCATGAGGGGAAAACCCAGCTTCTCCCGCTGGGCCACATATCCTTCGGCGCACAGCCGGGCCAGATTGCGCACCCGACCGATGTAGTGGGCACGTTCCGTGACCGAAATGGCGCCGCGGGAATCCAGCAGATTGAAGGAATGGGAACATTTCAGAACAAAATCGTAGGCGGGAAGCACCAGCTCCCGCTTGACCAGCCGGATGCATTCCCGTTCGAACATGTCGAACAGCTGGAACAGCATCGCGGTATCGGCTTCTTCAAAGTTGTAGGTGGAAAACTCCACCTCGCTCTGATGGTGGATGTCGCCGTAACGTATCCCCTTGGTCCACTCCAGATCGTAGACATTGTCCACACCCTGAAGATACATGGCGATCCGTTCGCAGCCGTAGGTGATTTCCGAGGCGACCGGCTTCAGATCGATGCCGCCGGCCTGCTGGAAATAGGTGAACTGGGTGATCTCCATGCCGTCCAGCCAAACTTCCCAGCCCAGGCCCCACGCGCCCAATGTCGGCGACTCCCAGTCGTCCTCCACAAAGCGGATATCATGCTCGGCGGGATCCACCCCGAAACTCCTCAGGGAATCCAGGTAGAGATCCTGAATATTCAAAGGGGACGGTTTCAGAATGGCCTGAAACTGGTAGTAGTGCTGCAGGCGGTTGGGATTTTCGCCATAGCGCCCGTCAGTCGGTCTGCGGGAAGGTTCCACATAGGCTGCCCGCCATGGTTCGGGGCCAAGCACCCGCAGAAATGTGGCGGGATTGAAGGTCCCCGCGCCTTTTTCCATATCGTAGGGCTGCTGGATGACACATCCCTGCTTTGCCCAGTACGTTTGCAACGCCAAAATAAGTTCCTGAAAAGTCACAACGCCTCGAAACGCGGCTTTCTGTCTTTCACAGCGCCGCTTGAAAGAGATTGAAAAAATGCTGCCACCTATTGGCAATGAACTCCAACGAACAAATTACATTGCCAAGATTCTCATGTCATGTCAACTTCAAGGTGGGAATAAACAAGAGCGACGGTACTTCCAAACTGAAAGGCTTTGCTCATGCGCCCTCTCCTTCCAAGGCTTCAATCCCCACAACCTGACGTTTCCGCGCGTCGGCCACAACAACCGCGGCGCTGACCGCGCGTTGATCGGTATCATAGGGTTTTGCATAGCCGCGCTCACCGATCTGCCGCAGGCCTTCGGTTTTCAGCCGCTCTATCTCCTCCTCCGTATGGGCCAGCTTGAACTCCAGCACCACAACCCGCTCCGGAAACATTATGACCAGATCGCTTCGCCCCCGGCAGGTATGCAGTTCTCCATTGGCGCTGATCCCCGCGCCGCGCAGAAGCATCAGAAACAGCGCCCGGTAGAGCGATTCGCTCTGTTTCGTGAAATCTTCGTAGGGAATGCCCGCAAGCGCCGTGTTATAGAGGCTGAGCGCCTCGCCGATGTTTCCGGCCTTCAGTGCGCGCCAGAGTTTGGAGCCGATGGCGGTGTAACCTTTAACGTGATAGACATTTTCGAGGTACATCTTCGAGATGGAATCCAGTACCTCGCGGTTTGGGTAGTCCAGCGTAAGGGTCTGCCCCTCCCACTTCTCGATGGTCAGATAGCCGCTCTGGTACAGAAAACTCTCCGGACGCGCACGCTCAATCTCCTGACTGTCCGCAAGGTCCTGATCCACCTCAAGATGACGGTAGGATTCCGGATCCTGAATGGCATGCTGTTTCATGTACTCCACGATAAAGGATGGAGAACCGGATTTATACCAGTGATTTTCAAATCTTTTTTCCGAGAAGAAATTCAAAATCGAGAAAGGGTTGTAAAGCCTCGTTATCCCGTCAAAGCAGAAACCGTCGTAATACTCTTCCATCCGTTCCAACAGGTTCTCCCGCGCCAGTTTCATCTTCCTGGCCGTAGCATCAATCCATAGGGGAAAATTTGACTCAAGTTCGGGTTGCGTGTACCCCACAATGTCGCCGTACTGTGCACTCATGGAGATATCCCGCAAGTTGTTCATGGCGGAGAAGACCCCCATCTTGCTGAGCTTCGAAATACCTGTCAGAAAAACAAAGCGCAGATACTCGTCGCAGCCTTTCAGCACAGTGTAAAAAGATCGCAGCACCAGACGCATCGCTTCGGCCGCTTTGATATTGCCGATGTTGTCAAGAATGGGTTTGTCGTACTCATCGATCAGCACAACCACAGGACCATGAGCTTTATAAAGGCTGCGGAGAAGTTCTTGGAGTTTGTTACTGTTGGACCGGCTGGAAAGAGTTATGTCCGAATCTTCGGCACGCCACATCAGGCTTTGCTCAAGAGAGCGGGCAAACAGCGAAGTATCCGTCGTATCCATTATGCTCATGTCCAGACGCAGAACCGGAGCGGGATTTTGCGCCTGCCGCTCCACCCAGTCCTGAGCGACAAGACCTTTAAAAAGCTCCACCTTGCCGCTGAACATGGCGTCGAGCGTCGAGATGGTGAGAGATTTGCCGAAACGACGTGGACGCGAAAGGAAGTAGCGTCTGCCGTTTTGAATCAGTTCGAGAAGTTGCCCGGTTTTATCGACATAGAGGAAATCCTCATGTCGCAGCATGGAAAAATTCTGTATCCCGATGGGAAGGGTTTGAAGAGCTTCGTTCATAGCGCATTTCCTTCCTGTGTTTCAAGGCGGCACACTGCCTGACGTTTTTCCGTATCAGATCACCGCGGCGTTCACCACACGCGGATCGGCGTCGTGGGACTGTGTGTAAACGCGTTCCGCAATCCGCTGTAGGCAAGCGGGATCCTTTCGTTACACCGCCCCCATCAGTGCAAGCGATTTGGGCACAAAGCGCAGGTGATGACGCACAAGCGGCGTTACAATCAGCCGCGCTTCCTGGAGCGTCTGCGTTCCAAAATGAAAACCGTCAAACACCGTGAAGGGAACCTGCAGTGATCGAAACAGCGTTCCCAGCGTCACAAGACTCACCGTGCGCCCATTCAGCGCGGATTTCGCGCAGAACGGGCACAGGGCGCCCCCGGGAATATCCACATGCACCGTCTCCGCCGTCAACGGCGCGCCGCAACGGCAGCAGGCGGAAAGCCTCGGCGCGTAGCCGCACAGCGACAGCAGGCGCAGTTCCAGAAGCAGCCGGACTTCGGGACTGGCCGGGAACTGTTCGAGATGTCCCAAAAAGGCATGCAGCATCGCAAAGATTTCGGGATAGGGCTCGCCTTCCGCGCACAGGCCTTCCACCAGTTCACAACCGTAGGAGGCAAGTGTTATCACCTCCAAATCCCGGCGCAATTCCAGATGAAGAAACCGCATCTGCGCCTCCTGCAGCGTCAGAAGGCCGCCGCGGCTGGCATCGCTCCAGCTCAGCTCCACCTCGGCCAAAGGCTCCAACCGTCCGCCGAAACGGCGGCGGCTGCGGCGGGCATTGTGGGCAAAGCCCCGCAGAAGGCCAGCATCCTGGCTGAAAAACGTAACTATAAGATCGGCCTCCCCATAGAAAAGAATCCGGAAAATGATGGCGGGGCTGCTGCAGCGAAGCATTTCAGTGCAGGTACGGCATAAAGAGCGTGGCTGTGGCGAAGTAGATCAGAATGCCGGTGATGTCGTTGGCGGTTTGCACAAAGGGCATGGAGGCAATGGCCGGATCCACCCCCATACGCTTGAAAAAGGCAGGCGCCAGAACGCCCATCGTGGCCGCCACCAGCATCGCCGCCGACAAGGCCACTCCCACCACAACGCCCAGCATGGGGCTGTGATGCCAGAAAAGTGCGACGAGGGCCAGCGTCAAACCACAAATCAGCCCCATGATCAGGCCCACCCGCATCTCCTTGAACAACAGCTTGCCCAATGTGGAAAAATCGACCCGGCCGGTGGCGAAGCCGCGCACCACAATCGCCGCCGACTGCCCGCCCACGTTGCCGCCCATGCCGGTAATAACCGGAATGAAAGCGACCAGGGCGATAACCGTCTCCAGCGTGGGCTTGAACAACCACATGAGATAACCGGTCACCACGCCGCCGAGCAGGTTGACAATAAGCCAGGGCAGGCGCAGACGCGCGATCTTGAAGGAGCTGTAGGCGTGAAAGGCCTCTTCCTCGCTGGCACCGGCCATTTTGTACATGTCTTCGGTGGCTTCCTGGCGCATGACATCGATAACGTCATCGACGGTGATGATACCGATGAGCTTGTTGGATTCATCCACAACCGGTACCGCCAGAATGTTGTACTTCGCCACCAGATGCGCCACCTCTTCCTGGTCCATGTCGGGGCGAACACTGATGACGTCGGAAGTCATAATCGCCTTGAGCGGGGTTTGCGCGGGCACGGTCAGCAGCTGGCGCAACGACAGTACGCCCACCAGGTGATTGTATTCGTTGACAACGTAAATATAGAAAACCATTTCTACTTTTTCCGCCGATTTCTGCAACTCCTCTATTGCTTCACCGGCGGTGAGGTTTTCGTTGAGCGAAAAGATCTCCGTCGACATGATGCCGCCGGCGGTATCTTCATGATAGCGGAGCAGCTGTTCGACTTCGTCGGTTTGCTCCGAGATGATGCTGAGCAGTTCCTCGGCCAGTTTTTCCGGCATGTTGCGGATGATGTCCACCGCGTCGTCGTAGGGCATTTCCTGCAGGATGTTGCGGATCTCTTCCCGGCCGAGCCCCTGGAGCAGACGAGCGCCGGTGCTGTGGTCAATCTCCGAAAGCACATAGGCCGCCGTTTCCGCCTTCCTGATAAGACCGAAAAGGGCTCCCTGTTCCTTGGGATCGAGATAGTTGAACAGCGCGGCGATATCCGCCGGATGGGTTTTCTCCACAACCTTGGTCAGGTTGGGCGAGGCACCGCGGCGTATCAATTTCTTTGTCGTATCCAGCAAAATTTGCAGTTTCTGATCCATGCCGTTCCCCCAAAACAAGAACTGCAGCAACGCTGCCTTTTCTTCCTAAAAAAGTTTGTCAGTCGCCGGAAAAAGATCGGGGAAA
>JAFPZV010000220.1 GCA_017417085.1 Deltaproteobacteria bacterium
ATAAATGCGGCTCAGGGCATCGTCAGCGTCCTTGTACGATCACTTTTTGTACTCGCCTATTTGCACCAGCAGTTCCACTTCGGCGTACTTGGCCAGAATTTTACGCAACTTTTGTGCCGCCTGTATGTGTTCCTTGGTGACAATAGAGTTCATTACACGACTGACACTGGCCTGCACATCAATGGCAGGATAGTGGTTGGCGGCCGCCAGCTTGCGCGACAGCACAATATGCCCATCCAGAATGGAGCGGGTTTCGTCGGCTATAGGCTCGGTCATATCGTCACCTTCTACCAGCACGGTATAAAGCGCGGTAATGGAGCCCTTGTCGGAATTTCCCGCCCGTTCCATAAGCCGCGGCAGAGTGGAAAAAACCGAGGGCGGAAAACCGCGCCGGGTCGGCGGTTCTCCGGCAGCCAAACCAATTTCACGCTGCGCGCGCCCGAAGCGGGTGACCGAATCCATCATCAGCAGCACACTGCGTCTCTGATCCCGGAAGTATTCCGCCACAGCGGTTGCCGTATAGGCAGCCTTAAGACGCTCCATGGAGGAACGATCGGAGGTGGAAACCACCAACACGGCTTTCTTGCGTCCTTCGGGGCCCAAGTCGTGTTCGATAAATTCCCGAACCTCACGACCACGCTCTCCAATAAGCGCCAAAACACAGATATCCGCCGAACAGCCCTTGATAATGCTGGAAAGCAATGTACTTTTGCCGCCGCCAGCCGCCGCGAAGATTCCCATGCGTTGTCCTTCACCGCAGGTCAACATGCCGTCCAGCACTCGTAATCCCAACGAAATAGGTCGATCGATGATTTTGCGCAACATCGGATTGGGAGGATCCGCGTAAACTGGATAGCGAGAACTGGGCCTCAAGGGAGGACCACCATCAATAGGCTCGCCCAGACCATTTAAAACCCGTCCCAAGAGATCTTCTCCTACTGGCACGGAGTGCACTTCGCCGGTGGGAATGACCTCGGTAGCTGGAGAAATTCCCTGCAAATCACCCAATGGAGTCAGAAGCGCAATTTTCTTGATAAAGCCGACCACCTCGGCCCGCAGGGCCCAATTGTCCCAAGGGTTGCGCAGAATACAGATTTCTCCAACTTTGACTCCTGGCACCACTGCGCGGATAATTGTCCCTACCACCTGTTCGACCCGGCCACGGACTTCCACTGACGAGGTGGTTTTGACTGTATCCTCCAGCATCTGCCCGATATATTCGAAGGCCATAACCTTAGCCTCTATTTCCCGCCTGAATGCGTGAGGTGAAAGCTTTTTCCAACGCTCTTAGCTGAGTTTCCAGACTGGCGTCAATAACCCCCAGTTCGCTTTCCAGAATACATGAGCCCTGTTCCAGACGGGCATCCGGCACCAATTCCAAAAAGCTTTCCGCTCCGGACGCAGATTTCAGCATTGGCTCCAACGCGGTTCGTACAGCTTTATCATCAGCGGGTGCCACGCGTATTGTAACCCGGCTTTGGTTGCGAACTTTAAGCAACCCTTCCCGTACAATACGAACTATCCGTTCATCGCTGTCCAATTCTCCAATAATTTTGCGCACTGCCTGGTTAACCACATCAATAAGCGTGGCTTCGATGCCTTCGATGAATTCTACCGATGACATGACGGTTTCCATAAGCTTTTCGGTATGTTCCAAAAGCCCTTCCTCCCGTCCGTCCCTGTATCCATCCTCTTTACGTTGCTGGTAGGCTTCCTCAGCTTTTCGAAGAATTTCATCTGCGCGAGCACGCGCCTGTTCTAATAAACCGTTGGCTTCAGTTAGCAGTGCAAAGTCTGCCGCTTTCAAAACCCTTGTGCCGGCAGCTGGCCGTACCACATCTCCAGTTATTTGAAATAGGGAGCCCATTGCGGAGCCACCTCCTTCAAAAGAATTTTTTTCAGACCAAACCAAATCACATGGCGTACTTCCGCGGAGGGTTTTTCCCACTCCAGCGTTTCCTCCAATTTTTCCTCAAAAATTTTTCTGAGCGACTCCGGCCAGGAAGCAGAACAAAGAGACATCGCCCGTATGCCATGTTTGCAAATCCGCTCCAAAAGCGGCAGTTCCAAATCCTCTTTACAAAAATGGCGGCTTACGCCGCCAAGTTGATACTGCCCACGGTGCACCGCATAGTCGTATATATCTTCCCCCAAACTCTCTCGAAGAGCCAAGACTTCGGCTCGAAGAACAATTTGAGCTATTTCTTCCGCATGCACAGCGACTCCAAACAACTTCTGCAATTTTTTGAGACTTGCTTCATCGACCAAAGCCAAGCGACGAGATTCTTCCGTAAAATCCCAGAAAGCTTCCTGAAGCTCTGCGGTTTTAAAATGCTTGCGTACCGCAGGGATCCGCCACAATGCGGCGGCATCCAACCCGGCAACTGCAGAAATTTCCGCCGGAACCGGTGGAATAACGGCACTGTTGAAATTGGCTATCGCCTGAAACAGCAAAGGATTGTGGGCAATAATGTCAAAAAAAAAGCCCTTGTCCATACGTATGCACCATCAGTTTATCCGGCATTTTTTGTATCAAGTGCCGATTTGCGTTTGCGACGCATCAGGAACATCACGCCCAAAGCAACTAAACCACCCAATGCAGCCAGAGCCACAAGAACCGCACCGAGAAGCAAATAAGGCGAACCGCTCTCCGTTTCAAAAGCCAATCCCAGGAATGTTTTGCGGGGCTGCATGGGCACCGTGTAGGATTCCCGCACCGGTACCAACATGACCGAAATCTTTTCATAGTCCAGTCCGGGCACAGCTCTGGCGGTTACTTCACGAATTTTGGGGATGAGGTTCGCCACTTGTGATTCGGGCGTATGGCGGAGAAAAACCGCAGCCGATGGCGGCGTATGGACATCGGTTGCCGAATCCGTACTGGCCAGTACGATATGAACTCGCGAGGTCAGTACACCGTCAATTCGGGAAAAGGTGTCAGCCAATTCTTGTGAAATAGCGTAGGAAAGGCGTG
>JAFPZV010000221.1 GCA_017417085.1 Deltaproteobacteria bacterium
CCCCGGCTTCAGGGAAATCATCATGCCGAAATAGGCCTCCGGCGAGCCCAGGCCGTAAATGCAGGACACCGAAGCGACGATCACCACGTCGCGCCGGGTCAGCAGGCTGCGGGTGGCACTGTGGCGCAGCTTGTCAATCTCGTCGTTGATCGCCGAATCCTTCTCGATGAAGGTATCGGTGACCGGGATATAGGCTTCCGGCTGGTAATAGTCGTAGTAGGAAACAAAGTACTCCACCGCGTTTTCGGGAAAGAGCTCCTTGAACTCGCCGTAGAGCTGGGCTGCCAGCGTCTTGTTGGGCGCCAGCACCAGCGCGGGACGCCCCATCTGCGCGATGACATTGGCCATGGTAAAGGTCTTGCCGGAGCCGGTCACGCCCAGCAGTACCTGATGCCGCAGCCCTTGGCGCAGATTGGCCACCAAACCGCGAATCGCTTCCGGCTGATCGCCGCTGGGAGTAAAAGCCGAAGACAAAACAAATTGCGCCATTGTCTTTCCTTTGGGCAAGAGACAAAAAAGGCAACCTGCCAAGGGAGGTTGCCGGAATTCCACAACTTTTGTTACTTACGCCTCCAGGTTGTCCCCTGCGGAGAATCAAGCAGGACGATGCCCTTTTCGGCCAGCTCGTCACGAATTGCGTCCGCCCGGGCAAAATCACGATTTTTACGCGCCAGACGCCGTTCTTCGATGAGCCCCTCTATTGCCGCTTCATCCAGCCCGCTTTCCGCAAGACCGGACTGCCGGATCCGGCCCAGCCACGTGCCGGGCTCCTCCTGGAACAGCCCCAGCACCGCTCCGATGCCAAGGATCTGTTCGCGCGCCTGCCGCAGACGTTCCCACCAGACATGGCTCTCCGAGGCGTGTTTCTCCGCAAGCACCCGGTTTATCGTCCGTACCGCCTCGAATACATGCCCCAGCGCCTGCGCCGTGTTGAAATCGTCGTCGAGCGCCGCGCGGAAGTTTTCCTCCAGGGCGCTTACCGGTGCCCAGCCCGGCTCCTCCGCAGCGTCTCCGCCGCCTTCCTTCGCCGGTTCTTCCAGTTCCTCCAGTGCCTTAAGCGTCTCGTAGACACGTTCCAGCCCGTGACGGGCGTCTTCCAGATTCTTGTCCGAGAAGTCGATGGGAGAACGGTAATGGGAAGAAAGGATAAAGAAGCGCAGCGTCTCGGCATCGCATTTCTCCAATACTTCACGCACCGTAAAGAAGTTGCCCAGCGATTTGCTCATCTTTTCCTGGTTGATGTTGACAAAGCCGTTGTGCAGCCAGTAGCGTGCAAAGGGCTTGCCGGTCGCGCATTCGCTCTGGGCGATTTCATTTTCGTGATGCGGAAAGACCAGATCCTTGCCACCTCCGTGGATATCGATGCTCTCGCCCAAGTAGCGCATGCTCATGGCCGAACATTCAATATGCCAGCCTGGACGGCCCGCCCCCCAGGGCGATTCCCAACTCGGCTCGCCAGGTTTGGCCGCTTTCCAGAGCGCAAAGTCCATGGGATTACGTTTCTTTTCGCCCGGTGCGATGCGGGCGCCGGCGATCATTTCCTCCATGTTGCGCTTGCTGAGCTTAAGGTACGCAGGGCACCGTTCCACCGCAAAGTAGACATCGCCTTCCGCCGGGTAGGCCATGCCTTTTTCCACCAGCTTCTCCACCAGCGCGATGATCTGCGGGATATTTTCGGTCGCGCGCGGCTCGAAGGAAGGCTTTTCGCACTTGAGCCGTTCCATATCCTCGGAAAAGGCCTGCATGAAGCGTCCGGCCAGCTCCTCGCAGCTCGTGCCCAGTTCCTGTGCGCGCCGGATGATCTTGTCATCAATATCGGTAAAGTTGCGGACATAGGTGACTTCGTTGCCCAGCCAGCGCAGGTAACGGGCAATGACATCGAAAACCACGTTGGCCCGGGCATGGCCGATATGGCAGTAATCGTAGGCGGTAATGCCGCAAACGTAGAGCCGCACCTTGCCCGGCTCCACCGGCTGGAAATCTTCCTTGCATCCCGACATCGTATTGTAAACCCGCAACGTCATGCTTTTTCTCCTTCGTTACAATCTGTCAAAATTAAGTTTCCAAGCTGAAGCAATTTCGCACACTTGAGTCCCCAACTCCCCCACCCTCACTTCGTTCGGGAGCCCTGCATTTTCCCGCAGGCATCGGACTTCGTCCCATGCCCTTGGAAAAGCCCGGGAGGGGGCCAAATCCCGATGGATGTATTGAAACGGCTCAGCGTACCGCGCTTTCCAGCAAAACCACCGCCTGCGCAGCAATGCCCTCCTCGCGCCCGGCAAAACCCAGATGCTCCGTGGTTGTCGCCTTGACATTGACCTGTGCTTCTTCAATACCGCAGCAGCAGGCGATATTGGCCCGCATCCGCGGGATATGGGGCGCAAGTTTCGGCCGCTGCGCAACGATGGTGGCGTCGATGTTGCCGATGCGCCAACCGCCCCGTGAAAGAAGCGCCACCGTGCGCTCCAGCAGCTTCAGGCTGGATATCCCCTTGAAGGCCGGATCGCTGTCGGGAAAATGCAGGCCGATATCGCCCAGGCCTGCCGCGCCCAAAAGCGCATCACAAATGGCGTGCAACAACACATCCGCATCGGAATGGCCCAAAAGCCCGGTTTCATGCTCAATCTCCACGCCGCCGAGCACCAGCTTGCGCCCCGCAACAAGACGATGCACGTCGTATCCGCATCCTATCCGCATGAATCACCTTTCCTTTTCAGCCCTTAGCAATGCCCGCGCCACAATCAGATCTTCGGGGGTGGTTATCTTGATATTGCGGTAACTGCCCCGCACCATATGCACCTTGTAACCGGCAAGTTCCACCAGTGAGGCATCGTCTGTCGCCCGTACAGCGGTCCGCGCCGCCTGCTCATACGCGTCATGCAGCACGGCAGCCCGGAAAGCCTGCGGTGTCTGGGCCAGCCAAAGCCGCTCCCGGGCTGGCGTAGAACAGATTGTCCCCTCGCACACTTCCTTGACCGTATCCTTGACCGGCACGCCCACCACCGCAGCACCATAGGCCGTGGCTGCCTCAATCGCGTCGGAAAGCGTATCCGCGGAAAGAAAAGGCCGTACGCCGTCGTGAATCACCACAATGTCATCCGGTTGCGCCATACATGCCGCCAGCCCATTGGCCACGGAATCCTGACGTTCAGCGCCACCGGACACCACCTGAACCACCTTGGTCAGGTGATGCGCCGACACCATTTCTCTCTGACAAAAAACTCTTTCATCGTGGGGAACAACCAAAAAGATCTGATCGACAAGCGGATGACGCTGAAAGACATCCAAAGTACGCACCACAATCGGCACGCCATCCAGCAACAGATACTGTTTTTTCAGCGTGGCATCCAGCCGGCGTCCGCAACCGGCTGC
>JAFPZV010000222.1 GCA_017417085.1 Deltaproteobacteria bacterium
CACTCCTCGCGGGTCTGGCCGTGCTCCACCGCCCGGTCGAGCCAGGGAATCAGGCTGCCCGCAAGCGGGGCACCAAAGTTTGCAGTGGGGAAGTTTTCGTCACGCATGGTGGCGATGACTTTCCGGTCCAGTTCCAGAATGCTTGCGGCCGGATTAGCCAGAATGTCTTCCGAAGCTTTGGCGATGCTCGCCATCTGGGCGACAAGCTCGCGCATGTTCTTTGCGCCCGCTCCGGAGGCCGCCTGATAGGTCTGGCTGCTGATCCATTCCACCCAGCCCTTCTGGAAAAGCCCGCCCAGCGCCATCAGCATAAGTGATACCGTGCAGTTGCCGCCGATGAAATCTTTGAGGCCCTTTTCCAGAGCCTGGTCAATCACGTGACGGTTTACCGGATCCAGCACGATGACCGCATTGGGCTCCATGCGCAGCGTTGATGCCGCGTCGATCCAGTAGCCCTGCCAGCCCAGAGCGCGCAGTTTGGGGTGCAGCGCCTTGGTATAGTCGCCGCCCTGGCAGCTGACAACGATGTCGGCCTGTGCCAGAACCTTTTCGTCGTTGCCGTCGGCCAGTGTGTAGACCTTGCCCCCAATCTCCGGTCCGTTTTGCCCCACCTGGGAGGTGGAGCAGAAGATCGGCTCGAACTTCGCAAAATCGTTTTCTTCCCTTAAACGCTGCATGAGCACCGAACCGACCATGCCGCGCCATCCCACAATTGCAACCGTTTTCATTACCTGTCTCCTCTCTTGATTCCGGTAAATTTTTCAATAAAAAGTATGAGGAACTACGTTAGCTGAAATCTGTCGAATTGAACAGATGCACTCGCACAGAATATGAGCTGGCGTGGACATTTTTGGCCCGAAATTTTATCTCGGGAATAATTTGCTCAAATATGTAAGGTTTTGAAAAGGAGACGGAAGGTGGAAACAATTTCATGGAGCGATTTTGAGAAGGTGGAACTGCGGGTAGGGACAATTGTCGAAGTATGGGACTTTCCCGAGGCGAAGAAACCTGCCTGGCGTTTGCGGATTGATTTCGGCCCGGAAGTGGGGCTGCTGCAGTCCAGCGCCCAGATTACCACGTATTACGGCAGGGACGATTTGCTGGGCCGTCAGGTGCTGGGTGTGGTCAATTTTCCACCCAAACAGATAGGACCGCATCGCTCCGAATGTCTGGTCACCGGCTTTGCGGACGAAAATGGAGCCATCGTGTTGGCCATGCCCGAACGTACAGTGCCCAACGGCAGCAAACTCTGCTGATGCCTGTCCCCTTTAAAAACGCCTGCCGGAATACCGGCAGGCGGTGTTGCTTTTAAGGGGAGAAAATCTGTTCTTTTGTTTTGGGTTCGGTTTTGGCCGGGCGGCGACGGAGCAGGAAGGGCGCCGCGAAGGCCAGCGCGCCGGCGGCCAGCATGGCAAGCTGCGAAAAAGACGGTGCGGCCACCTGGAAGAAGCGTGCCAGCCCGGTGTAGAGCACGAGCCCCTGCAGGACAAGGCAGAGGGCCATGGCCACTACCCAGCCTTTGGTCAGGAGCTTTTCGTGGCAGGCATGGCGGATCTTTGTGGCAAGGATGATGGCGGCAAGCGCCACAAAGCCGCTCATCACGCCGCGTGCCAGCGGCAGCGCGGCGGGGCCGCTGCTGATGGGGAGGTTGAAGAACAGAACCAGCCCAATGGTTGCGCCCAGAATGGCCATGAGCGTCAGGGGAAGCAGCCGGGCGGGTGGCAGGATCGTTCCTGGGGATGGAGGGCGACGCATGACTTCGGCGCTTCCCGGAGTGAGTCCCAGGGCAAGCGCAAGAACTCCGAGGAAGGGCAGGTTGAGCCAGAGCAGCAGCCGGACGTTGAGCGGCGGAGCGGCTCCGAACAACGCCGAGCCGGCAAGGAGGAGCATTTCCAGAAGCTGACAGGCAAAGAGCAGCATGAGGGTTTTCCGGATATTTTCGCAGACCGTTCGTCCCAGTCGGAGCGCGGCAAGGCCCTGGGCGATGCTTTCTCCCGGCAGCGTTACCTGCGCGGCCTCACACGCGGCCGAAGCACCCTTTTGCGCCGC
>JAFPZV010000223.1 GCA_017417085.1 Deltaproteobacteria bacterium
ACCAGACGCTCCGGCGACAGGTCCGCCAGCCGCTCCAGCACCTCGGGTTCTGCGCCCCCCCGCGGCGGATTGAGCACCGCAGCCGTTACCTTCAGTTCTTCTGCAGCCAGCTCCTCCAGAATTTCGGCGGCGTCGCCCGCGCGGAAGGTGCAGTTGTGCAGCTTGTTCATGAAAGCGTTGTGACGGGCGTTGCGCACCGCCTCTTCCGCCAGCTCGATGCCGACCACCCGTCCGGCGTCCTTCGCCAGATTGAGCGCGATGCCGCCGATGCCGCAGTAGATGTCCAGCACATTCTCCTTGCGGTTGAGATCCAGCCACTTCCGGGTTATCTCATACATTGAGGCCGCCTGCGCGGGGTTGACCTGCACAAACGAAGTCGGCGCCATGCGCAGCCGCACATCGCCGATATTCATGATCAGGTCGTCAACTCCGAGCAGCCGCAGCGTCTCTCTCCCCATGACAATATTGCCTTCCCTGGGGTTGATGTTCTGCTGCACCGAAATGACTTCCGGGACCTTGCGCTGCAGCCATTTCCCCAGATGGGTCAGTTGCTGGAAGTTACGCTCGGTTACCACAAAGGTCACCATCGCCTGACGGTTGTTCGGTTCCACCCGCACCAGCAGATACCGCAGCAGGCCGGTTTTGCGGCGCTCGTCGAAGACAAAGATCCCCTGCCGCTCCACCTCTTCGCGCACCGTCCGCACTATCTTGTTCACAAGAGGATGATGCAGCGGACATTCACCGATATCAATGACATTGTGGCTGCCGCGCCGGTACAGGCCAAGGTGCACCCGGCCGCGTTCCTTGGTAAACACCAGCTTGGCGTTGATACGGTAGCCCAGCGGTTCGGGGGCGGGCAAAACCGGCCGCACCTCCAGATTGCGCAACTGCGGATAGTGCTTCATCGCATCCTTCACCCGCTCTTCCTTGAAATTCAGCTGCTCCGCATAGTCCAGGGCAATGAGGGGGCAGCCCAGGCAGCGGCGCGAGCAGCGGCAGGGCGAGGGAATCCGGTGCGGATGCGGACGGATAATCTCCTTGAGCGCGCCGATAATGCGGCGCTGTCCGCGATGCGCCACCGCCACGCGTACCCTTTCCCCCGGCAGGGCGCCGCCTACCAGCACCTCATGCTGACCGTAACGGCCCACGCCGATGCCGTCATCGTTGAAATCAAGAATATCCACTTCCAAAAGCGCGTCTCCCCGGCGGGCCTCTTCCGACGCGGTTATGGTTTCAGCGCTTCTGGCGCCCTTTTCCGGACGCGGATCCTGCGGTTTGTGCGGGTACGTCATATCAGTTCCTGTCTCTTTCGTTCCCATCAGGGGAAAAAACAGCCGGCGGGGTTTTCCCATTCAAACGGATTGTCCTCCCCGCCGGCATATAGAGTGGTGAAAAAAGTGGCCAAGCCACTTTTCTATTTGAGCAGCTCGTTGACCTTCGCCATCACCTGAAAGGCGTCCGCCACGTACAGCACATCCGCCTTGCCGATGGCCCAGCCGCAGTTGGCATCCAGATTGACGGCGCGGCGCTCGCCGATGAAGCGCCAGCCCACGGTATGCGGCTCCTCGCCATGGCAGCAGGTCGCCAGGCCCTTGGGATGACGGGGCGTCGCGCCCGTCTGGCCCACCTGGTTGAAATGGCTCAGGAACGAGATCACGGCGCCGGATTCGCTGGACTGATCCACCAGCGACTTGCTGCTGCCCAGCGAGGCCCGGGTCAGATCCAGAAAATCACGAATCAGCTTTTCGGCTTCCGGCACATGGGTCTGTCCGTCCGCCTGCTTGCGCGTCCAGCCAGCCCCCGCCACAAACAGCAGTTTCGCATCCGGACGAATGGTCTGCGCGTCGGCATCCGGCGTCTCATAGCCGACCACCTGCGTGCGGCAGGCGGGAGGCGCAACCTCGACCTTTTCCAGTGCGGCCGTGCCGGGGCTTCCACTCCAGGGTTCAAAGACACCCCGATCCAGGGTCAGCAGCCAGGGCCGCTGCGCCCGATCCAGCGTTGCCTGCATGCGCTGCCGGTAGTACCAGCGTTGAATCCTGAGCGTTCCTTCGTCAGGCGTCAGCGCGCACACATGGGTTTCGATACGGCCATCCAGACGCACCGCGGCTCCCGGCAGCGCCCGGGCAAAGCGGCTCGTCGCCGGGGCCAGCACCAGGGTTGCGCCGGACTTGCGCGCCAGCGCCTCTACGGCCGCCACATCCGTGGCATACCGCGCCGTGGCGAAATCCTCCCCTTCCACCGCCAGAAAGGCCTGCGCGCCGCATGTGGCGATGCTGTCGGCGGCAGCCTGCGCCGCCTTTCCCATCAAGCCCACGGTCAACGGCGCTCCAAGCGCGCCGGCCAGCCCCACCGCCGCGCCCAGCGTTTCCAGATCCGCGGCGGACAAGGCGCCATCATCCTGAACATGCGCCAGAACCAGAAGAGTTTCCATTACTTAAGACTCCCATATTGAAAACCGTCCTCAGACGGTTGAAAAATTGATTTTCCCGGCCTTGTTTCTATTTCTTCAGCCAGTCCACTATCTCCTGTGCAATCCCGTCCACCGGCATGTCCTTGACAATGCGCGTCTGCCGCTGCTGGGCGGGGAGTTCCACCGCCGCAAACGCGGCTCCCGCCGCAAGCGGCACCTTCGCGGCCCTTTGCAGCGCCGGCATGACCGTGCGCATGTTCTTCATGCCGATCTGGGGATTGTTCGGCGGCTCCGGCAGATTGCCGGTCGCCCAGCCCAGTACCGCGGGCGCTCCGGCGCAAACCGAAACCTGATAGCTGCCCCCCTCGATGCGCTCCCAAATCTTGAGGGAGCCGTCATCCTGAACCTCCAGTTCGTCCACCGCCAGAAACTGATCCGCAAGCCCCAGACGCTCGCCCACCATCTGCAGCGTGGTGCCGGCGTCACGCGAAGCGGAGGCACAGCCGCCAAACAGCAGCAACCGCTCACGCTCCAGGCCGGAAATGCCGCCAATGGCCTCCGCCAGCGCGGCAGCCGTCTCGAAGGAATCGGTAAAGCCGCTTGCCGATCCGTCCAGCGCCACCAGCTCAAACTCCACCTTCTGCGCCACGGTCATCATCATCTGCTGCAGTTTCGCCTTGTTACCCAGGCTGACCAGCCAGATTTTGCTCCCCGGCGCCTTCTTCACCAGATTGGCCGCCTCGTAAAGGGCATGCGCGGCAAAGGGATCCAGTACCGCAGGCAGCATCAGCTCGTTTTTGAGCGCGGGGCCATCCGCTCCCATCACCGGCGTCAGCGTCTGCAGCGGATCCGGTACCAGACTGCCGCACACAACAATATGAAAAGCCACACTCATTTCTTTTTCTCCCTTGCAAAGTAAAAGTCTTTAAAGCACCGTTCCCAAAACGGTCGCCGTCAATTTTCCGCGGAATGCAGTCCGCCGGAACCGGCCCGGAAATCGACGTTGCCGCGCTCCGGATCCGCCGTTCTTCCCTGGGTGCAGTTCCATACACAGGCGCCGCAGTGCACGCATTTTTCCCGGTCGAAATTGGGCACTCCGCCGTTTTCACCCGGCGTAATCGCCTGACCGGAACAGATCTCGGCGCACAGCTGCGGATGGCAGTCGCGGCAGCGCTGCGGATCGACAAAGGCCACATGATCGGCAAAGCCGCCGGCGGCCTGCACCTTGCCGCCCATGAGCAGGGCATCCTGATGCGAGACAATCAGCTGCCCATCCGGAACAATCTTCGGCCAGCCCATCCTGTCCATCACCGCATCGTGCAGGGTATTGCCATTCACGCGCGCCTGCGCTCCCATTTCCGCCAGCTCGTCTTCCCTGATCCTGCCCGCGCAGAGCTCCTTGAGCGGTTTAAGCATCTCCCAGGGTCTGCGGATCTTCGCATGGACATTGAGCATGCCGCCAGTCATTCCGGTCAGGCCCATTCCCAGAAGCCCGGGGACAAATCCACGCTGGAAACCGTCGCGGGCATGAGTGGCAGCCCGGCATTCCTTCTCCACCCAGCTGGCGCGCCGCCGGTCGCCATAGGCGCGTTCGAGGTTTTCCCAGGTAAAGGGCTCGTGTTTTTTCAGCAGTTCGATCACGCCTTTGGCCAGCAGCACACCCGTGGTCCAGGCTTCATCCACACCGGCTCCCGCCAGGACATTGGTGGATCCGGAGCCCTCGCCGATCCGGGCGCAGCCGTTCACCGCCCAGAAAGGCTCGCCGCGCTTGCCCGATTCCTGCAGGCTCTTGGCGCCCCAGGAGCGCAGACGGCCGCCCGCGATATGCCGCCAAATGGCAGGATGCCGCATCCAGTGCTGCAGGGTGCGGTAGCCGGTCCGGCAGGGGCTGGGCAGCCACGAAGGTACAAAAACACCCATCGAGGCAATCCGGTCGGGATGCACATAGAAGAAGCCGAAAATATCCGGTTCCGGGAAACCGAAAGTATGGAAAACAGTCCCGGCCGGCAGGGAACAGTACTGCGGCAGCTCCACCACCGCCTTCATGCCCAGCGCCCATTCACGTTGATGATGGCCGTCCGGCAGTCCAAAACGCCGGTCAAGTTCGCGTCCCACCGCGCCCACCGGGCCATCGCCGACCACGGTCAAGGCCGCGCGCACCTGCATGCCGGGCAAATATCCCGGCCCCGGCGTGCCGTCTTTCTCCACGCCCTGATCCGCGAGCTGCACGCCCACGACCGTGTTCTCCTCGATAAGGGGAGCGGCCACCGGCGTCCCCGGCCAGATCTGCACCAGACCGGTTCCCATCAGCCGCGCGCCCACCCACTGGCAGAACTGCCCCAGGGAGAGCACCAGTCCGTCATCCTTGCTCAAAAAAGGCGGAATCCACGGCAGTTCGAAGGCGTTGTCGTGCAGCAGCAAGCGCCCGCCCAGTTTGAGCGCCCGATCGGCAGCACGCATCAGAGCGCCGCGCCTGCTGGCACCGTAGGGATCCAGCAGGTAGAACATCTTCTCCTGCGCAACCGGTGCCGCCATGGGAATCTCTTCCGCCTTCAGATCCGGAAACGAGTTACGAATGCCGCGCGCCCTGGTCACCACGCCGGAAACGCCGAAACCGATATCATCCGCCCGCTCGTAGCAGACCACCTGCAGGGGCAGCCCCGGTGCCACCGCACTGGGCAGCAGCACCGCGCCGGAATCGTCGGTCATCGCCCCGGAAAGCGTTGTGAGAAATCCGGCGGTCGCAGGGCCAAAACCGACACAGGCTATATCAACTTCCATCATGGGATTTTCCATACATCAGCTCCTTGCCCGATTCGCGGGACCGCCTTTTCCCCTTGTCACGCCAGGAGAAAAGGCGGCCCGTTTTCAAAAACATCGAAACCGCATCACACCGGATAGTCGGGAATTTCCGGAATGACGATTTTGGTCAGCGCCAGCGCAACCCGATCCTGGGCCAGATGCATCCCGGCCAAACCACGATCCAGTTTACGGCGCAACGCGGCGAACTCCTCGTCTTCGGCCTCTTCACGCTGGAAGCCGCAGACCAGTTCCGCGCAGATCCGGCCCACTTCACCGGCGGCCCGTCCGGCCTGCATCGCGGCCAGATCGTTGAACAGGTTGACCATGCCCTCCAGCCCTTCCGCCAAAAGCGGACTCTCCGGGCCTTTGGCGGCCAGTTCCAGAGCATCCAGAATCTGGTAACGGGAGGCCAGAAGCCAGCAGAGCGCATCCGACAGCGGAAAGACCACGCCATGGCGCTGCCCGTGATACAGCGGCTTGCCTTCGGCGTCGTTGTGGGACTGCAGCCAGGCAACCGTCCACAGCCACAGATCGATGCCGGCGGCAAGCGTCGCCGCGCCGACTTCCGGGTTGGAAGCGGCCAACGCGCGCAGATCCTTTGCCCATGCGCGCATCTGCGCCAAAAAGAGCGGATTGACCAGCGTCAGGCTCATCTGGCGCCGCTGTACCGCTTCCGGTCCCTCATAAGTGGCCTCCAGCTGCGCGTCGGTCCACTTGTGGAACAGGAAACCCGGGCAGTCCTCGGTAATGCCGTAGCCGCCCATGAGCGTCACCGCCTCGCGCATCATCACCGCCGTGTGTCCGGTATTCCAGAGCTTGCAGGCCGGGCACAGAATGTTGGCCTGGGCCTCCAAAAGCAAAAACCGGATCAGGGGATTGGCGTTCAGTTCCGTAGAGCGGGGATCGGCCGGATCCATGGAAATGGCCTCCAGCGCATCCTTTTCCAGGGATTTGAAGAGTTTCATCCGCGCCCTGGCGCCTTCCACGCCCTGACGTACCAGCTCCTCATCCTTTTCACGCTCCACCGGATCAAATTCGTCCAGCAGCCTGAGCGCGGCAAAGCCCAGCGATGCCGCCGCCTCGCCCGCGGCCCAGACCGAAGCCAGCCGCTGGATGGCGTCATCCTTTTGCTGAAGTCCCAGTTCATGCCGCGGACTGCCTGGCGCTCCCGCAGCTCCTCCTCTGAACCGGCTCCGCTGATAACGGATGATCGGCTCCACCGCGGAGATCAGTTTGGCGGCGCTCATGAGCCCGATGGGCACACGGGTGCGGCGGAACACCGCCTCAATCACCTCGCTGTGATTGAAGTTGGGCACTATCACGCCGTCCTTGACCGTATAGCCGCCGACAATCCTCGACGCCGGGACGGTCAGGCTGAAAATGGGATCACGTGTGGAGGAGAGCTGGTGCACCATCTTCATGGTAGGCGCGCCGCGATCGAAGATTCCCGGATCCCCCTTTTCCAGAATGACCATGCAGCTGCCCTTGATCCGTTCGTCACCGGAATCCACAGCGGCCGTCACGAAGCTGGCGAAATCCATATTGGTAATGAAACGCCCGCGTTTTTCGACTTTCAGCAGCGGCTCACCGTTTTCCGGCCATTCCGCAACGCTGACCCGGCCAGACACCACACCGGTATCCACACCCACATAGGGAAGTGGTTCGGTCAACGCAAAGGCGCCCCGCCACACCGGACGATCCTCGCCCGGCTGAGGCGGTACGCAGCGGCTCATGTAGTCCTGTTTCTGCTCCGGAGTTCCCCTTTCATGAATGGGAGAAAGCGCCAGATTGCTGGCCATGGAGCAGGTGGCCGCGCCTCCGTCCACCCAGGCCAGCTCGAAACAGACCAATCCCAGAGCCAGATTCTTGGGCCCGGCCAGAAAACCGCCTTCTTCCGGCTCCATGTAAAGCGTCGTCAGGCCCGCCGCGTCAAAAGCCTCCAGCATCTCGTTCTTGCGGTCGTTCCACTCATGATTGCGGCGCTGTCCTTCCGCCACCAGATGCGCCACCACGCCACGCGCCACCCCGCGCGCAGACTGAACCACCATCTGCAAATCGTAACGATCCTCGTAACGCCACAGGATCTGACGCACCGCATCTCCCGGAAGCGTAGCGGCAATTGCTCTCTCTTTCGCTTCAATACCCATCAAAATATCTCCTTTTAAAAAATCGGCTCTAAAAAACCGGACAAATCCAAAAAATATTCAATATTAGCCAGCGCACCCGCTAAGGCAAGACAAAAGGACAAAATAAACCATGAAAAATATGGGTTGACTTTACTCGCCCATGGCATTACAAAGAGAACTGTCGCGTCGCCATCGTCTATCCGGTTAGGACGGCGGCCTCTCACGCCGCTAAGAGCGGTTCGAATCCGCTTGGCGACGCCAAATTTGATATGAAAAAAGTCTCTGTGGAATCCACAGAGGCTTTTTTTGTAGGTTAACCGACCTTTTTCCCCCTTGCAAAAAAGGATGCCCTGCGAAAGGCATCCTTTTTTGCTTTTAAATGACCTGCCGGTAGCCCCAGCGCCGGATCAGCGGCTTGTCGCGATTCAGAACATAGTGGAAATCCACAACGATCCGCAATATCTGTTCCTTGTAGGAGGACGGCAAGGGGCCATAGGGAGACGCCTTGCGCACCGCCGCCACCGCCGCATTGTCCAGGGCGGGGAAACCGGATGCACGCAGTACTTCGGTTTTTTTGACCACTCCCTGGCGATCCACAATGACCTGCAAGCGGCAGTTGCCCTGCTCTCCGCGATGTATGGAGGAAGACGGGTAGACCCAGGCCATGTAGATGCCGTCCCGGAAACGCCGGAAAAAGGAGGCCAGCAGATCCTTTTCGGTGTCCAGCCAGACTATGTCACCTTCCCCAACGCCCTCGCGTTTCTTGCTGCGCGCCTCCCGATCCAGTGTGGCCTGGGGAAGCTTCATCAGTGAATCCAGCGGTATCCTGCCCGAAGGCGCTGCTGGCAAAGGACGCGCCGGTCTGGAAGCCACCTTCGGCCCGTTTTTCCCCTCAGGAACAAGCGGACGGGCAGGCACGGGCGGACGGGCAGGCGCAGGTGGAGGGGCTGGGACGGGTGCAGGTTTCGGCACAAGCGGCACCGCTTTTACAACCGGCGCCGTCTTGCGCGAAGCCTTGCGATCCTCAAAATCCTTCCCCTTGGGTGCAATCTCCTTTTTAACCTGATGATCGTGTTCGGCCAGCCGCTTGGCTGGAGTCGTGCGATGTTCCGGCACGGGTGGAGGAGGCACATCCAGTTCCAGTTCCTTGGGCGGCCTCTCCCTCGGTTTTTCCTGCGGAAGCATCTCCACCACTATCGGTTTCGACTCCACCTCCGGCACCTGCGTCAAAAAACGCAGGGAAAGCCGTGAAGCCGCCAAGAGATGCAGCAGCAGTGAAACCATCACAAAACCGATCAACAGCCATTCATCGCGTCGCGACCACATGGAATCCGGACCGCCTTCTTAAAAAATTGAACATCTCTTCTTTCATCTACTTCCCGGTTTCCCGCGGTTCCCCGGCCGTTCCGGTTTCGCCAGCCCCCTTGGCCGCTTCGTTTTCTCCCGGAACGTTTTCTTCGGAAACCGTCATGCCTTTCTGCTCTTCGGAAACCACTGCTGCATCGGCGCTCCCGGAAGCGCCTGGCTCCTGGCCTGCAGGTGCCGGTTCTGCTTCGGCCTTGTCCGAAGGGCTTTCCACCCCTTCGGAACCTTTCGAAGCGGCGTTTTCAGCTCCATTCGCCGTAAAACCGACATCGTCTGCCGCGGCGTCGTTCTTGCCGTCCTCGCTCGCGGCGGCTCCATCGGCAGATGCGTCCGCGGCTTCACCGGAGGCAGCCGCCGGAGCCTCGGACGCCGGCTTGCCAGACAATTTGGCCCGCAAAGTTTCGATCACATCCGCATTACCCTGAGGGATCCCCCTGACCGAAGCCACCATGTCCAGCCGCTGATCATCACAGTGAAAAGCCTCCGCCGCAAGCATGCTGCTGTCCGGGGCACGCATCAGCACGACAATTTCCGGCTGTTCGTCACCATTGAGATCGATCAGCTCCATCTTTTCAATCCTGCCCTCCTGCGGGCGTTCCAGCCCCCCCAGACAGTTGGTGGGAGTCTGCTCCGGCTTTTCCGGCGCGCCATAGATCCGCAACGAGTAACGAGCCGTTCCATCTGTTCCCATGCTACCTTCACGCGCCATCGCGATCCGGCCGTCCGGCAACGTTTTTTGCAGTTCAACCGGGCCTTCGGCCATTGCAACACCTGCCATCATCACCGCACCCAACATCAACATGGTTCTTCTCATTACCCGTTCATCTCCTTTTAAAATACTTTCTCAATCATCAAAACCACTATCAGCGTCAGGGAAAATCCCAGCGTATTGGCCGAGCTCAAGGCCAAAATCCTGTTCAGCTCCCGCCCTTCCCGAAGCGTCAACTGCCGCCACAGCCACAGAGACAAGACCGCAAACGGCAAAGCGGCAAGGCTCCACAATGCCATCCGATGCACCGCCAGACATCCGCAAAACCACGCGCACACAGCGTCGCCCAGATAAGCCCAGGCTATCGCCCTCCGCCCGAAACGCACCGCCAGGGTCCGCTTTCCGGAACTGCGATCGGCCTCAACATCCCGATAGTTGTTCACCATCATCACGTTGGCCGCCACCAGGCCCACGGCGATCGCGGCAAGCCAGACTTCCCAGGGGGGCATAGCGCCGCCCTGCACATAGAAGGTCAGCACCGTGGGCACAAGGCCATAAAAAAGCACCGTCACCACCTCGCCCAGGCCATGAGAGGCCAAGGGCCAGGGCCCGCCAGAGTAGCCCAGTACCGCCGCGGCAACCAGCGCCCCTACCACGGCAAGCCACCAGCCTCCATAAAAAACAAGCGCCAGCCCAACAAGCAGGGCCACCCCCAGGACCAGGACTGCCGCATTCCGCATGGCGCAAGGTGTCAATACCCCCCTGATGAGCAATTTTTCGGCTTCGGCTCGCGAACGGTTGTTGGCATCCACTCCGCTCAGGAAATCGAAATAGTCATTTGCCAAATTGGCCGCCGTCTGGCACAACACGGCAAATACCAGGCACAAAAACCATGGGATTGCCTGAAAAATACCGTGGAACCATGCGAAGGCTCCACTCACCAGAACCGGGCTGGCGGAGATCAGCAGGGTCTTGGGCCGAATCGCCACCAGCCAGAGACAAAGAGCCGGCTTCCTTTCTTCTTCCATCACTTCACTCGTTGTTTTTTTCATGGATACTTGTTATGTGTTGGCCGTTTCCTTTATAAACTACAACTCAAAAGAGCAATTCCAACCCACCCGAACGGAAAGGCGCAGCCATGTTTTCAGTTGAACAGCTCAAATCCCGGGTCAAACCCTTTCACCGCACTCTGATCTTTCCGGAAAGTTACGATGATCGGATGCTGCATGCCGCCGCCGCCATCGCCGAAGAAGGCTGGGCCCGGATCATCCTCCTGGGCGATCCGGAGCGTATTGCCTCTCAGGCGCAGCAACTTCATCTGGATCTGCATAATGTACCCTGTATTTCGCCGGTTGGCTATCCCGATCTGGAGGCCTTCGTCGCCAGCCTGGTGAAAATCCGTGAGAAAAAGGGAATGACGGCCGAGGAAGCACGCAGGCTCCTGACCGCCAACGACTACCTCTACTTTGGAGCCATGATGGTGCGGCAGGGGCATGCCGATGGCATGGTGGCCGGCGCAACCAACGCCACCAGCAGCGTTTTGCGCGCCAGTATTCAGGTGATCGGCACCATGGCAGGCCTCAAAACTGTTTCGTCCTTCTTCCTGATGCAAACCAAAACACCGGAATTCGGCGAAGATGGCCTGTTGTTCTTTGCCGACTGCGGCGTGGTGCCCCAGCCCTCTTCCGAAACACTGGCGGAAATCGCGGTAAGCACCGCCCGTTCCGCCCAGGTTTTGCTGGGCATTGAACCGCGGATCGCCCTTCTGTCGTTCTCCACCAAGGGAAGCGCCTCGCATCCCGACACCGAAAAAGTGATCCAGGCATTGGAGCGTGTTCGCGAACTGGATCCCCATCTGATTATCGATGGCGAATTGCAGGCCGACGCGGCGCTGGTACCGGCGGTAGCGGCCAAAAAGGCTCCCGGTTCCGAACTCAGCGGACGTGCCAATATCTTGATCTTTCCGGATCTCGACTCCGGCAATATCGCCTACAAACTCGTGCAACGACTGGGACAGGCCGAAGCCTATGGGCCAATCCTGCAGGGACTGGCCAAACCGGTCAACGACCTTTCCCGTGGCTGCTCGGTGGAAGACATCATCGGTGTCGCGGCCATCACGGCAGCCCAGGCCGGATGAGGGCGAGAAAAGCGTCTTCCCATACAAAAACGCCACTTTTCTTTCAAAGGAAAAGTGGCGTTTTTGATAGAAGATATTTTGAAAAGCGGAGCAAGCTTTTCAGCCGACCTTAAAATCTTCGTGGGTAAAACTGTAGTCAAACTCCATGTGGGATTTATAGGTGCCGTTGAGAATCCCCACGACATCCTCAATAAGCACGAGTTCCTCATTGGTTGGAATGATAAGAATTTTCACTTTGGAATCGGCGGCGGAAATATCGCTTTCGCGATCCCGGTAAACGGCCGTCCGATTCTTCTCGCGATCCATTTTAATTCCCAGACAGTCCAGATTTTCCAGCGCCATTTCCCGGATTTTCCAGCCCATCTCGCCGACTCCCGCCGTAAAGACCAGCGCATCCACCCTGCCCAGCACCGCGGTATAGGAACCAATGTACTTGCGAATCCGGTAGGCTTCCAGTTCCAGGGCCAAAAGGCAGCGGCGGTTGCCACGCGCGGCATG
>JAFPZV010000224.1 GCA_017417085.1 Deltaproteobacteria bacterium
ATGACCGCTTCGGCTCCTTGCGTGAAATGCCGCCGGGCATGTTCGCGCAGGAGTGGCCGCGGATCGCGGCGTATCCATCCCTTTGTTTCGCGCTTCTTTTTGCTCTGCTCCGCAGCCTTTTCGGCTATTCGCCAGGCCCAGTCGGGGGGAAAGATCCTGAAGGCGGCGTAGAAAAGCGGATGTCGCAGAAGGGCACGCAGGCGCCGGTAACTGACATCCCCCTCGTCGATCAGATCGCCATGTGCCAGAAGCAGTTTTTTGCCCTGCCGGACCAGCATGGTATTGGCGGGGAGGACTGTGCAGCCCAGCTCGTCGAAGTAGGGACCCAGGAGAAAATCATGATTGCCTTCCAGCAGGGTGATGGCTATTTCGCGTTCGCGCAGCTGGCGCAGGCGTTCCAGAAAGGGCACATAGGGTGCGAAGACCGTGTGGCGGTACCCCATCCAGAAATCGAAGGTATCTCCCATGAAGAACACTTCGCCCGGATCCTCATCCAGCGTCTGCAGCAGGCGCAGCAGCTTCTGGTAATGGCTTTCATGCGGATCGCGCAGGTGGGCGTCGGCTATGAACAGGCATCTCATGCGGTGCACATCTCCTCTGTCTGGACTTGAAGCAAGATTTCCCCTTATACCACGGCGCAAAATGAAAAGAGGGGAAAACCTTTGTGCAACTGTTGCGGGGGATGGGGCTTGAAGGAGCGCTCCGTCTTGACAAAGCCCAGGGTGGTTGTTATGTTGCCTTTTGTTAGCACTCATTGAGAAAGAGTGCTAAACTTGTGCAGGACAAGAAAAAGGGGGGGCGAAGTTATGAATGAGGAACTGACCGAACGTGGCCGCCGGATCCTTGAAGCGATTGTCGAGGATTTTATCGAAAGCGGTGAACCGGTAGGATCGCGTTCCATCACTCGGCGTCACAAGCTGAACCTTTCTCCGGCGACCGTGCGCAATGTCATGGCGGATTTGGAGGAAGCCGGCTTTATCTATTCGCCTCATACTTCGGCTGGCCGGATTCCGACGGAAAAGGGCTATCGCCTCTATGTCAACACGCTGGCCCGGTTTCAGGAACCTGGCGTGGAGCTGGAGCGGGGCTTTGAGCGTTTGGAGGGCACCGGGCTGGAAGAACGCCTGCAGGGCGTGGGACGGATCCTTTCCGGAGTGTCGAGCTACGCGGGCATCGTTTCCGCGCCGTCGTTTGACGCTACGGTGTTCAGCTCCATCCGCTTTGTCCGGATATCGGAGCGCAAAGTTCTGGCGGTTCTAGTTTCAAGTTCCGGTATGGTGCAGAACCGGATCATCTGCACGGACGAGGATATCCCCGCCGACAAACTGGAGCGGATAACCAACTTCGTCAACGGCAAGCTCAACAACCTGACCATCCGCGAGGTGAAAAAGCTGATTCTGCGGGAAATGAGCGAAGAGAAGGCGCATTACGACGAGCTGTACTTTCAGGCTCTTACGCTGTCACGCCGAGCCTTTGAGAACATGGCGGAAGGCGAGGTGTTTATCGAGGGCGCATCCAACATTCTGGAACAGCCGGAATTTGCCAATTTGGAGCGGATGAAGCGGATGTTTCGCGCCTTTGAACAGAAGAGCCTGCTTGTGCGCCTGCTGGAGCAGTGCCGCAGCGCCGAGGGGATGCGGGTCTTCATTGGCCGCGAGGTGGAATCGCAGATGCTGGAGGGATGCAGTCTGGTGGCCACCGCCTACACCAGTGCCGG
>JAFPZV010000225.1 GCA_017417085.1 Deltaproteobacteria bacterium
CCGCAGATCCCGACCCAGCAACGAGACAAAAGCCGCATCGTCCCACGGCACCTTAAGCTTGGCAAACGCGTACTGCACCGAACTGATATTGGGGAGAAACTCCAGCCGCGCTTCCGGCAGGTTGCGCAGCAGGGAACGCCCGCTGCCAAAAAAGAGCGGATCTCCCGACGAAAGCACCACAACCCGTTGCGTGGTCTCGTGCAAAAAGGTCATGATCTCCGTCGGACTGTCCTTGAAGGCAATTTTTTCTCCGGGAAAATCCGGAAACAAGGCCAGATGTGCCGGACGCCCCGCCAAAACCTCGGCCTGCCGTACCGCCTCCAGCGCCTGACCACTAAAACCTTCCTGCCCCTGCACTCCGGCCCCTACCACCACTATCGCCGCCATCGTTTCCCTCCCAATGGATCTTATGCTTTCAAATATCGGTTTCCGTCCATCGCTCCGCTTGAACCCGGTTACAATCAGACCGGCATGATAACGTATCCCGTTCCGGGGAAGAAGAGCGAAAATGGAAGTACCCTGTTCCATCCTGCCGCCTGGTAAACATGTGAGGAATCCGGTTACTCCTTCTGCACGATCAGACGCCCCGCGGGATGGGCATACCGCTCGTCGACCTTGCCCTCCAGCGCGGTTTGCAGGTAGTTGGCCAGCGCGTCCACATCGATGTAGCCAATGCTCCGGTAGGCCTGCCGGGCGTCCGGTCCGACAAGCCCTCCGTAGGCATCACCGCCATTGCCGACAAACTCGGCTGTCACAATATTGTAGAGCGCATCGGGCATGAAAGGCCGGCCCGCCACCTCGTCAATGGTAACCCGGCTTCCCGGATGAAGTGGCGCATAAAAAATCGACTGCTCATAGCGCGCCCCCTTTTCGTAGGGAACTTTAACATTCACCCGGTACTTTATCCCCGCCACTTGCGGCAGCGAGCCCATTGCGTCCGGCAGCGCGCTGGTGGCCGCTTCCAGAATCTCCAGCAGTTTGGCGCCGGTGATCTTCATCACGTACAGCTGATCGTTGTACGGAAACACACCGTGCAACTGCCCGCGCGTAATGTCGCCCGCCGGAATGGAATCGCGGATGCTCCCCCCATTTACAATGGCCGCATGCACCGTCTCGCCGGTAAGCGCCTGCGCCTGAATCGCCTGCCACAAAAAGGCATCTGCGCAGAAATTCGCCAGATTGGTCTCCCGAGTACGCACACCGGGATCGCGTTGGCCATCAAGCATGAAATCGGTTTTGCCCACCTTGGCAGCAAAGTAGTTTGTGATTTCCGCCGCCGCCTCATCGACAAGCTGTTTGACCAACGGATCCTCCCGCTGCCAGACGCCATAGGCAAGCGGCATGCTGCGCCACTGCCCGTTCTCGTGGCGAAGCTGACCAATGTTGTTGGTATGACTGCCGGTTTCCACCAGCAACGCGCCATGGATCCGGAGATCCTTTACCTTGTGATCATGGCCGTCGATGAAAATGTCGATACCCTCGACATGCTGCAGCACATCGTCGGAGCGGCTGCCTGCACAGGACGCCTCGCTGCCCAGATGTCCCAGGACGATGATCAATTCGCAGCCAGCCTTTTTGAGCTGGTTTACCTGCTCCTGAGCCAGTTTCCAGAGCGCCTCATCGCCTATAAAGGTCAGGCCCGCGACATTCTTGGGATTGGTGCTCACGACAGTTTCCGGCGTGGTCAGGCCCAGGATGCCAATCTTGATGCCGTTCTTTTCAAGAATGACATGGGACGGCACAAAATTCCTGCCGGTCGCTTCCACCACGATATTGGCCGAAACTACCGGATAGTTCGCCTCAAGGATACGTTGCTCCAGCACCTCCTGCCCATAGTCGAACTCGTGGTTGCCCAAAGTTGCCGCATCGTAGCCGGCAGCGTTCATGAAACGTATCGCGGTGCGTCCCTTGCTGAAGTTGACCAGATTATTGTCCTGGATGGCGTCTCCCGCATCCAGCAGCAAAACGGCATATCCCCTGCGTTCCAGATCCTTTTTCAATGCGGCAATCGCCGCCATGCCGTTCACACCTTCTTCCCGCCGATCGTAACCATGGGTATCATTGGTGTGCAAAATGATTAGCCGCGAAAAATCCGCAGCCCAACTCGCAGCGGTAAAACTCGCCGCCGCAAGAACCGTGCCTGCCAAAGCCAGAAAGTGCTTCATGTTTCTTTCTCCTTCTCTTTTCTCCGTCTCATGCCCTTATTTTTATAAAACCGCTTTGCGCCTTTTCCAAAGACTTTATGGATAAGAGACGGTTTGCTATAGTGTACGAAAAACCACGGGAACATTCGCCATGAACAATTTTTCCCCAACCACCTCGGACGAAAGCATCTCGGAACCTTCCCCTCTTGTCATCCCGCGTGCGCAACATCCCATCTCGCGCCGCCTGATCGATGAAGACGCGCTGAAAATTCTCTATCGTCTTCACCGCCATGGCTACCGGGCCTTTCTGGTTGGCGGTTGTGTACGGGATCTGCTGCTGGGACGCCCTCCCAAAGACTTCGATATCGGGACGAATGCCACTCCCTCGCAGATCAAACGGCTGTTTTCCAACTGTTTTCTGGTTGGCAGGCGTTTTCGCCTGGCACATATCCACTGTGCCAACGGGAAAATCATTGAAGTTGCCACCTTCCGCCGTCAGCCCCGTCCGGAAGAAATTCCCGCGGAGCCGACCCAACAGTTCCGATTTGTGGAAAACGTGTTCGGTACCCCCGCGGAAGACGCCTTTCGCCGTGATTTTACCATCAATGCACTGTTCTATGATATCGCCACCTTTGCCGTTCTTGACTATACCGGCGGCATCGCCGATTTGCACAGCCGGACCCTGAAAGTGATCGGTCAGCCGGAAATCCGTTTCCGGGAAGATCCGGTCCGAATGCTGCGCGCCATTGAACTGGCCAAACGGCTTGACTTCACCATGGATGACAAACTGATCCGGGGCCTGCACACCTGTGCAGCATTTATCGCGGACGCGGCTCCAGCCCGCATTCGTGACCGGCTCTTTGAGCTTGCGCAGCGCGGCGTTCTGGGAACAATCCTGCGGGAAGCTGCAGCTTTTGGGATGCTCGCGCCGCTTTTGGCCGGCTACCAGGGTCATGAGGCGACGTTCGCCCTGCTGGAGCGGCTGGATGAACGAAGCGCCGCAGGTGTTCCCACCGAGGAACCGATGCTTCTGGCAGCGCTTTTTCTGGAACGTTTTCTGGCCGAAAGCCCTCCGCATAACGGCGTGGTCAACGCACTCAAAATCACAAACGAACTCTTGCAGCCCCAGTGCCAGTACTTTCGCATCGCGCATGGCATTCGTCATCAGGCCCAGGAAATTCTGGTTACCGTCGGACGCCTGCTACGAGGCCCGGGCGCGCGCGGCACGCGGCGTCTTCTTCTGCATCCATTTTTCGCCCCGGCGCTCGAACTTCTTTCACTGTGGATCCTCGATCATACCGATCTCGAGACGCTGATCCGGTCATGGCGAAGCGCCCCCCTTTCCGGCGGAAAAAACATGCAGGAGAATGCTCCCCAACAATCTCCGAAACGATCCGGCCGGCCCCGTCGGCGCCGCAGAAACCGCCGGAAAGCTCCCGGCGCATGTTCCACCCCTGCCTTGCCACCCCCTTCAAGGAGTCCAGAATCATGAAGACCTATCAACTGACCATCACCACCAGCCAGCACATCCAGACCATGGCCCAAACCACTGCCATTCTCGCCCGCGAAAAGATCAACATCCGGGCAGTCAGTTTCTCCAGCCATCCCCCCCAGGCTACCATCAACCTGCTGGTCGACAATCTCAAACAGGCCGAAACGACGCTGTCCGAGGCCGGCATTCCGGTGGAACGCCGGGAAGTTCTGGCGGTGCTGACCAAAGATCAGCCCGGCGGACTGGACAAACTTATGCGGATTCTGGAACGCGAGCGGATCGTCATCAAAAGTGCCTGCGGTTTCGCTGCGGAGAGCCGCATCGATGCCGTCTTCGTCATGGAAGTCGACGAACCGGAAAAGGTCCGGGCCCTGCTGAAAAAGGAAAAATTCCTGTTGCTCTCAGTGGAGTCGCTGTGCGAAATCGAGCCGGTGCATTATTGCTGAAAAAAACGACTGCCCAAGCACTTGCAAGAATGCCTGCAATTCAACTATGTATTGAATTGTCCAAATTTCCTTTTTGTTTGCTTCCCTTCCCGAAAAAACGGAGCTCGGGCAGAGGGTGACAAGCGTTAAAAGGAAGAACATTTTCATCAATTCGCCGGAGAAAACCGGCATTTATCAATAGATAAACAAGGAGAACCGGCCATGGCCCAGCCCCCCTTTCCGCGTCCCAGCGACATTATCACAGAGCTTGATGCTTGCACTCTCGAGGAGGCTATCGTCGAAATCCTGCAAAAAACCGTGGGGCGGGATCCGGAACTGAACGTGGACGAAATCGTCCGGACAGTGCTGGCGCGCGAACAGATGCACAGCACCGTCCTGGACAACGGTGTCGCCCTGCCGCACGCGCACTGCCCGGCCATCGGACGGCCGCAGGTTCTGATAGGACGTTCCCGAAAAGGTCTTTCCTCTCTGCAGGAAAAAACACCTGTCCATCTCGTCTTCCTGCTCCTCGGCAACAGCGCCTCCACCTTCCAGATACTGGCC
>JAFPZV010000226.1 GCA_017417085.1 Deltaproteobacteria bacterium
TCATTTTTGATCGCATCCAAAGCATTTCCCAGTTTCCCGGAAAGTTGCCTGACTGCTATTTCCGATGCCCTGTCCGATCTGGCCCTGATTAAATCAATAACCGCCTCAGCCTGAGTCAAATCCAGACGGCCATTCAAAAATGCCCGAAGGGTAAACTCTCCCGGCTCCGCCAGACGCGCTCCCAGCCGAATAAAATTATCCACTATCTGCCGCACGACAAACGGCCCGCCATGACAATGAACTTCGGCAACATCTTCGCAGGTATAGGAATGAGGGGCGCGCATGACAACCGCCATCACCTCGTCTATCGGCTGCTGATGAACAGAAAAGATATCTCCGTAATAGAGATGGTGGGATTGAAGCCGGGGGAATTGAGAACGATGGTAACGAGGATGAAAAAGGCGACGAAGAAAATCTTCCGACTGATTGCCGGAAAGACGAATAACGCCGATGCCTCCCTCCCCCGGTGGGGTGGCAGGAGCAACAATAGTATCTTTGTTCACCAAAACAAAAAATTCCCGTTAACGATTTTTACATATGGGCACGAATTGAACTGATCCTTATTTATTCCTCAAAGCACTCGCTTTTTGACGGGCAACCCCCGCCTCCGACGTAGTGGGATATGAAGCAACCACCTTGTCGTACAAAACAAGAGCACTGTTGCTGTCTCCCATCGTCTGGAAAGACAATGCCTGTTTCAACAGAGACGCTGCCGCCTTCGCATGCTGCGGATATTTGTCCAATACTTTCTGAAATTGGACAATGGCATTCTCATAATCTTTTTCCGCATAATACGTTTCTCCCACCCAATACAGGGCATTGGGAACAAGCGAATTATCGGGATAGGTCTTCACAAAGCCCTGAAGCGCCTTGCGTCCACCTGAGTAATCGCCATTTTCACGAATACGGGCCAAAGCCTGTTTATAGACCTCCTCCGCATCCGTCGACTCTGGTTGCTCCTCTTTTGCAACCGTCTTCGCCGGAGCTGGAGCTTTTTCCACTGTTTTTTTGGTGTTGTTGATCTGTGTGGTCAATTCCTGTTTCAACTGGGCGTTTTGACGTTCCTGATCAGCCAACTGGCCCCTGACCGTTTGCAGTTCCACCCGCAGATTGTCCAGATCCGCCTGCATATTGGCCTGTCCTTGGGATGCCTGACTTTCCGAAGCGGCACGTTGTTCCAAATAGGCAAGCCGATTCTTCATCTCATCCAGATCGCGTTTCAATGCAGTTTCTTCTTGGGAGAAAGCACAACCTCCCAACATAATCGCCACTATTATCCATAGCCAATTACTTCTTCTCTTCATCTGCTCCTCCATCAATTATAATAACTGGAAAAATTAAAAACTGTTTGTTGTCCATTTGTCAATTTTTTATTCACATAGAGACACTTTCCCATTGCAATTTTAACAATTGATACAGAAAAAAGAAAACGCCGGCTGTACATCACTGCAGTTATGAACCACAGCGTATTCATCGGCGTTTCCCCTGGAAATGCTTTCCAACCTTTGCAGTTCCCTACATACTGGTTCTAGACCCAGAAATTGGCAGGGGACCGGTTTGGGATGCACTTTCGCAAAATTTTAGTTGTCCCGTTTAAACTCGGCCCGACGGTTTTTAGCCATTGCGGCTTCCGTTCCACTCCGATCAAGCGGAATTTCTTCTCCATAGGAAATAACCCGCATCCGGGAAGAGGCAACTCCCAACGTGCTCAGATATGCAGCCACTGCCTGGGCACGTTTCTCTCCCAGTGCGAGATTGTATTCGTCAGAACCGCGCTGGTCGCAATGGCCCTCGACAATGATCCGCAACTCGGGATGATTTTTGATATAGGCGGCATTGCGGGACAGAGTGGTACGCGCTGCCTCGGAAAGCGTGTAGCGATCATATTCGAAAAAGATCCTTTCAAGTTCGGGGATTGGGGTGCCAGCGCCCTGAAAACCCTGCCGCTGATCATTGTTGCTCCATCCCGAGCTTCCGCTTCCGAGTCCATCACGGCTCCCGGAAAAATTGGTTTCTCCCACGCCTTGTTCACCAAAACCGTACTGTTGCTGAGTCCCGACGTTGGCGCCGGTGGTACCGGCACCGCTCTCTTCAACAGGCTTCTTGGCGCATGCCGCGATCATCAATACGCTTATTCCCACCGCCATTACCAATTTCCATTTACCCATTTCTTTCTCCTTTGTTTGAAAAAAATTGTTTTACTGTCCTGCTTTGGGGTCCCTTCAAGAGTTCGTCAACGAGGAGACCAGGCCGGATGAAGGCAGTTGCCGCCTCCACCGGAAAGCCGACGGAGACCTCCTCCATCGGAACGCATCACATAAAGAGCCTTCCTGCCTCCCTGATCTGAGGAAAAGACCAAAAAACGCCCATCCGGACTCCAGCGGGGATGTTCCTTGTTGCCGGCCCCAAAGGTCAGGCGGCGCTCGTCCGAACCATCAGGACGAATGGTATAAATCTCGAAGTGCCCCTGTTCTATCCGGCTGAAGGCAATACGATCTCCTGCCGGACTCCAGGCTGGCGTAACATTGTAGCTCCCGCGCGAGGTAAGCCTCCGCTCGCCCCCGCCAGAGGCATTCATGACAAACAACTGCGGGGATCCCATCCGGTCCGAGACAAAGACCAGGCGTGAGCCATCAGGGCTCCAACTGGGATCGACATCGATCCCCCAGGCGCTGGTCAAACGCCGTTTCCCGCTCGCCCCCACCACATAGATATCGGAACCGTTTTGCTCGGACATGGTCAGCGCCACATTGTCCCCTTTCGGACTGAAGCGACCAGAAATGTTCAAGCCGCTCCTGTTCGAAACACGGCTTTCCTGCCGAGTCGCCAGATTCAGCCGAACCAGATCCGGATTGCCGGAACGATATGAGGTAAACAGCAGATCGGTGCCACTGGGAGAAAAATCGGGATTAATCACCAGCGAACGATGATTGGTCAGCTGAACCACTCCCGTTCCGTCCACATTCATCATATAGAGTTCCTTGAAACCGGTCTGATCGCTTATATACGCGATTTTGCCGCGAAAGGCGCCCATCTGGCCGGTAAAGGCCTGCAGGATTTGATCGGCAAAGGCATGCGCCATCAGCCGGATCTCCTCCGTGCTCCCGGTATAGCGCTGGCCGGTTATCATCTTCTGGCTGACGACGTCAAAAAGGCGCGCTTCCACCAGCAAGCGTCCGTTTTCCAGGGAATACCCGCCCTTCACCACAGCTTCCGGCCCCAGCATCCTCCACTGCTCAAAATCCACCTGCGAGCTTTCCAGCGTCAGATGGTTCGCGTCGGAAAGAAAAGCTGCGGGATCGGCCAAACGAAACAGACCGCTCATCTCCAAATCGCCCGTCAGCACTTTGTAAAATTCCTGCGCCAGTTCCGGACGGGAAGTGTCCATGGGCAAAATCCGGGTTACCGCCAGCGAGATGACCTGCTGTCCCGGCGCGCTCACCTCAATGGTCGCACTCCCGGCAAGCGCGGGCCACAACAGAACCATCGCCATCAGAACCACACGCCGATATATGTTCCCTATCATCGGTACAACTCCTTCACA
>JAFPZV010000227.1 GCA_017417085.1 Deltaproteobacteria bacterium
TCCCCAAATATCGTGTGATGGCCAAACGGCCAGAGAGGAAGAGAGACAGAAACTCCGTCAGGCCCTGCAAAAATCCCAACAGTATCGCGTGAGTTCTGGGCATGCGTTCTCCCGTTTCCGGTTGGATGAATCCCAGGTAAATATCTTCCGTTTCAGCGGACAGCATATTCTTTCAAAGCGGAGACAGAGCTTTTAAGCTACAAAAACGCCTTGTAAGTCACGCCATACACCTTGCCGATGCGTTTGGCCATATTGATGGAGATGCGGCGGGCGCCGGTCTCGAACTCGGCCACCCGGGTCTGGGTGATGCCCAGCGCGTCCGCCAGTTGCTGCTGGGTAATGCCCTCCCGCGTCCGCAGGCCGCGCAGATGGACGGCGGGGGCATTCTCCGGACGTTCATGCTCGTATACCTCCTCGCCCTCCTCGTTGGTCAGTTGCTCCAGTCCGAGCGATTCAAGAAAACCGCGCAACATTTTGCTCACCGGATACCCGATATCTCTGGGCACCCGAATGGTGAACTCAGCGTATTCTTTTGTAGTCCGCGCTTTCATGTGTCCCTGCATACCGCACCTCCATGATCTCCATTGCGTAATCGTTCACGCGCCAGACAGCGACATATCTGGGCGTCCCCTTGTTCAGGTGGCAGTGGTACATGTCCGGATCTTTCCTGCCGGTAACCAGCCTGCCAAAATGGGGCCACTTCGGGACTTCAGGTCCCAGATCTTCCAGGTCGGAAATCAGCATTTCGTATGCGTCCCTGATGGCGGGAGGCAACTTGCCGACCTGCTTCCTGACTTTGTTCGACTCGATAACCTGCCATGCCATGATTCCTCCCCTGTTTGTTGGCATTATACCCATAATGGGGGTTATGAGCAAACCCCCAAAACCTTTTGAGGACGTGGCGACTCGCTTGCATGTTTGAAGCAGATGTCAAAGTTGTCATTCTAAGCACGTTAGCGCAAAGAATCCCCAATTGCTGGACTTTTGCCGTTTCGCTAAAAAGTCGCTTCACTCAGCATGACCGCCTTCTGGCCCCCTCTCGAAGGGGGCTGTCACGGCGCAAGCCGTGACTGGAGGAGTCAAACGATCTTCAGGCAAAAGATTAAGAACTAAAAAATTAAATTCATAGTTGACGATAGAAAACTAATTTTATAGATATATTCCTTGACAGCAACGCGATGGCTATCCTATGGATTGCGGCATGAACAGACACTATCTCACCAACATGCCCTCCGACTGGGACAAAATCGCTCACATCTTTTCGGCGCTGGGAGACGAAACCCGCCAGAAGATCCTGTTGCTGTTCGAGCCGGGGGAATCCATCAGACGCAAGAGCATCAGCGAGCTTTTGCCGTTGAGCCAGACTGCAGTGGCGCACCATTTGACCACACTGGTCCGGGCTGGACTGTTGATCCCCGCCCGGCATGGCAAGGAGATCTGCTACACGCTGGATCTGGAACGGCTGATCGACGCGCTGGACCGGGTTCGCGTCTACGCCGCGGACATGCTGGAGAAGACGGAGGAACGGCCATCCTGAGCATTCTCCCGTGTTCACCGCATCACAAAGAGGAGATTTTTTCATGGAGAGAGCTTTCTTCAAACGAATGGCGCCGTTGGGCTCCACTTACATGCTGGGCGCCTTCAACGACAACTTCTTCAAGCAGTCGGTGCTGCTGCTGGCGATCAGCCTCGGCCACGACAACTATCAGGCCTGGGGCACGCTGCTCTTCGCGCTGCCCTTCGTGCTCTTTTCGGCCTGGGGCGGCTGGCTGGCCGACCGTTTTCCCAAGAAAAACATCGTGATTGCAGCCAAATGTGTGGAAGTCGCCGCCATGCTGTTCGGAGCCTGGGGCATCGTGCGGCTCAACTGGGGCGCCATCATGGTGATGCTCTTCTGCATGGGCGGCAGCTCCACCCTGTTCAGTCCGGCGCTGAACGGTTCCATCCCCGAACTTTTCCCCCGCGAAGTGGTACCGAAGGTCAACGGCATCTTCAAACTCTGCACCACAATGACCATCCTTCTGGGCGTGATGCTGGCGGGTTACGCGCTGGAACGCACCTGGATCGCCACCGTCATTCCCTTTGGACGCTGGCTGGTGGGCTGCGGAGTGATTCTGGCGGCCATCCTTGGACTGATATGCGCCTTCTTCATTCCCTCCTGGTCCTCGCCCGTCAACCGCACGGCGCCCTTCCCCTGGCTGGGCGCCTGGGATTCGGTGCGGGATTTCTGGAAGTTGAGCTCGGATCGGCCACTGACGCTCACCATAATTGCCGATATGTTCTTCTATGCGCTTTCAACGCTGGCCCTGCTGGAGATCAACGCCCTGGGGATGGATGAACTGGGTTTCAGCATGACGCTGACCAGCTTGCTGCCGGTGGCTCTGATGGCGGGTATCTGTGCGGGATCGCTTCTGGCCGCCAAAGGCACGCCGGAAAGCTGGAAGAACTGGCTGGTTCCCGCCTGCGCCGGCATCGGCCTCTCGCTTGCGGCCGCGGGCGTCAGCGCCTGGCTGCCCCTGCCCAAAATGGCACATTTCTGGTGTCTGATGGCGATCTACGGTGTTGCGGGGCTCTGCGGTGGTTTCTACATTATCCCGGTTTCAAGCTTCATTCAGGTGCGGCCTTCCGCTGGCGAAAAGGGACGGATTCTGGGCACTGACAACTGCCTGGTCTTCGCTGCCATCATGATGGCCGGACCGATTTATGGACTCATAAGTGTCTTTTCGGCATCAGTCGGCCACCTGTTGGTGGGAGCAGCCACCCTGCTGGTTACTGCGGCCTTTTTCCTGCACATCAAAACGCTTCCGGAGGAAAATTCCGACGGCCCGTCCAAGCCTGCACCTTGTCCCAAAAGCCTCGCGCGGCTGCTGCGCCTTCTGGTTGCGCTGCGTTACCACGTGACAGTCGAAGGGCTGGAAAAAATAAAACCCGACGGACGGCCCCTGCTGTTTTTGCCCAACCATGCGGCCCTCACCGATCCAATTATTCTCTACAGCCAGCTCGCCCACCTGCAACCGCGTCCGCTGGCTGATGAAGGCCAACTCAACCGCCCGCTGGTGCGCACCCTGACCAGTCTCACCCGGCCTGTCACCAAACCCGATCTGCGCGCCACAAACGGCAGCCGGCGCGCGATCCGCGCCGCAGTGGAAGAGGCGCTCAGGCGCTGCGCGGACGCGCTGAACGCAGGCGACAATCTGCTTTTCTACCCGGCGGGCATGCTGACCCGCGATGGTTCCGAGCATCTTGGCGCCAACAGCGGCGTTCAGCGCCTGTTGACGGCAGCACCGCAAACCCGCGTCATTCTGGTACGCACGCGCGGGCTATGGGGTTCCTCCTTCAGTCACGCCAAAGGCCAGCCCGACACCATCCGGGGCATGCTGCGCGGCGCCCTGCTTGTGCTGGCAAACCTCATCTTCTTCA
>JAFPZV010000228.1 GCA_017417085.1 Deltaproteobacteria bacterium
CCGCGCGGCGCGCGGTGCTCGAAGATGCTGCTGTCCCAGAGCGTCCCCAGCAGCGCTCCTTTACTGCTTTTCCGTGTTACCAGAAAGCCGAAGCCGTTCAGATTATGCGGTACCTGCTCCTGCGGATAGCCGCAGCAGACGACCGCCAGCGGCGCGTAGGCAATCTGCCCGGCAAGCGCGGCGAGGCGCGCATCAAGCGGCGATCCAAACATGCTGAGCGCATACGCGGGGCTGGCGCTGACGACCGCATCCGCCTTGAATTCCGGGCCGTGGGAACAGTGCAGGATAAAACCATCCGGACCTTTTCGAATGTTCTGTACTTCGGTTCCAAGAACAAGACTTTCAGAAAGCTTTGCGGCAAGCGTATCCACAAGCGTCTGAATGCCTTGCGCGAAGGAGGTGAGCTTTCCGCCCGGTCCGGAAGGCCCGCTGACCGCTTTTCCTTTTCTGCGATCCTGCCAGTGACGGCGCTGCAGTGCCAGCAGCGCGCGAATGAGTCCGCCATAGTCGCGTTCCAACTGCTTTATGCGCGGGAAGGAACTGGTGATGCTCATTTCTTCGGGATCTCCGGCAAAGACGCCGGAAGCCATGGGCCCCACCAGTTTTTCCAGCGCTTCGGCGCCCAGCCGCCTGCGCACAAAGTCCGCAAGGCTTTCATCGGTTTCATTGCGGGCGGGCGGCACGAATAGTTCGGCGGCCAGCCGCACCTTGCCCCGCCACGACATAAGTGGTGAAGCGAAAAAGGAGAGGGCGTTTTCCGGCAGGCGGTGCAGTGTCTCTTCCGACCAGAGAAAACGCTTTCGGGCATTGTCGTTGGAGCGCATGAGCGCGTCTGTAAGCGCGACTTTGCCGCACAGTTCAAGCGTTGCCGTCTTGCTGTCAAGAAAGCCGTTGGGACCGCTTTCGCACAGGTAGCCGTCTTCATGGTGGCTTGAGATTTTCCCGCCGGGCCGGGCCTCTTTTTCCAGTACTGTGATGGTGAGGGCAAGGCCCCGTTGGGCGGCCGCGTCTTTGAGCAAAACGGCACTCGCAAGCCCGGAAATCCCCGCACCGATAATCGCCACATGTTTCATGGTTGACCTCTTTCTTGTACGCGCCTTGACGCGCCCTGGTCTCGTTATTATATTTAATTTACAGAAAAAGTTATTATATTTTAGGGGGTTGGCTATGGCAAAGGATTATTACACACTGTTGGGTGTAGACAAGAATGCCTCTGAGGCCGATATCAAGAAAGCATACCGCAAACTGGCGTTGAAATACCATCCGGATAGAAATCCGGACAATCCCGCGGCTGCGGAAACCTTCAAGGAGATTACCGAAGCCTATGCGGTGCTCTCCGATCCGGAGAAAAAACGGCAGTACGATCAGTTCGGTTCCACCGGTTTTCGGGAGCGTTTCAGTCAGGAGGACATCTACCGTAATTTCAACGTGAACGATATCTTTCGGGAATTCGGCTTTGGTGGTGCTGGTGGAGGTAGCGACTTTTTTTCTCAGCTGTTTGGAGGCAATTTCCGGAATGCTGGTCATCGGGGTGGCTGCCAGATGGCGCGTCCCGGACAGGACTATGTGTCTCGGCTGACCATCCCGTTTCGTGACGCGGTGCTGGGCGGACAGCGTCGCATCGACTTCGATGCGGGACATGGGCCCGAACCTTTGCAGGTCCGTATCCCTTCCGGCGTAAAGACCGGGGAGAAACTGCGGGTTGCCGGAAAGGGTGGTCCGGGAGTCAACGGCGGCCCGGCGGGCGATCTGCTTCTGGAAATCACCGTGGCTCCGGATCCGGTTTTCCGCCGGGAAGGAAACGATTTGCTCACCACCGTTGCGGTGCCCTTTTCAACGCTGGCTTTGGGGGGAAGCGCCACAGTGCCGACATTGGAAGGTGACAAACGGATCAAGATTCCCGCCGGACTGGCCTGCGGCAGCCGCATACGTCTGAAAGGGCATGGTGTCCCGGCGCGTGGCAAACGGGCGGTAGGCGATCTCTATGCGGTGATGGAGGCGGTGGTGCCTGCTTCGCCCGACGGGCATCAGAAAGAGCTGCTGGAACAGCTGCAACAGGCGGGGTTGTAAGCTTAAGATGCCGGAATGGCTGGAAGAATTGGCCCCC
>JAFPZV010000229.1 GCA_017417085.1 Deltaproteobacteria bacterium
AATCATGGCTGTTTATGAATATCAAACCAGGGGAACCTGTTCGCAGAAGATCCAGGTGGAGCTGGATGGACGTACCATCAACAGTGTGCATTTTACCGGCGGATGCAGCGGCAACCTGCGTGGCATAGCCAAACTGGTCGCAGGCCGCGACGCCGGAGAAGTCATCGAACTGCTTAAAGATGTCCGCTGCGACAGCGCCGGCACCACTTCCTGCCCCGCCCAGCTCGCCATTGCGCTGCAAGAAGCGCTGGCAAAGTGAGCATCATTTTCCTGAATGGATGCCTCGCCGCGTTCTGCGCGCTGCTGACCAACGGCGAGGCCGCGCGACGGCTTCCCGGCGAAAAAACCTGTCCGTCACTGGGCTGCATGGTCGCGATCCTGCTGGCCCTGTCGTTCTATGCAGCGCTGCTGGCGCTCTCGGCGCGCCCGTGGTTTTCCGGCCTTGCGGCCACAGCGCTCTGCCTTGTGCTGTGGCGCGCCAACGCGATCAAACTGGCCATTCTTGAGGAACCGCTTCTCTTTTCCGACATCCTCATGACAGAAAACGCCCTGCGTTTTCCGCATCTGTACTTCGATCACATCCCGGGACATGTGCTGATGCTGGTACTGGCCGGAACCGCAGGATTGGTGATCTTTTTCCTGCTGGAGCCGCCCGCGCCGCTTTCTGGAGCCGCCCGCCTGCTTGCTGCCGCCCTGGCACTGGTCCCATGGGCGTTTCTGGTTCTGCTGACGAGCCGATCCTTCGACGGCATCAGCGTTCATATTTTGAAGCACTTCCCCTTAAGCTTTCTTCCCTGTGATGACGCGGCCCGATATACGCCGCTGGGCGCGATGTTTTTGCACACCCTTCATCATGCGCGGCGAAGACATACGGTTTTGTCTTTTCCACAGCCGGAACGACAGACGGGCGCAGTTCCCCACTCCGGAGAATCCCTGCCGCATCTGTTACTGGTGCAGGCGGAGTCTTTTGGTCCTTTAAACCCCTTCACCGAGGAGGAGCATCCCCTGCCCCACATTGATCGGGCAGGGCGCCAGGGAGCCGGCGGCGCGCTGGCCCTGCGCTGGAGCGGCGCCAACACCATGCGCACGGAATTTGCCGCGCTTACCGGCATCTCCATCGACACACTGGAAACCGACGGTTTTGATCCCTACCGGCTTGCCGCCCGCCGCGTACTGCCCTCGCTTGCCCACGACGCGCGTGCCCTGGGCTATAAAACCGTTTGTCTGCATCCGCACGACATCCGCTTCTTCCGGCGGGATCTGGTCATGAAAAATCTGGGCTTTGACTGTCTTCTGGATGAAGGTTTCTTCAAGGACGAGGAGAGAAACGGCCCCTATGTAAGCGATGCCGCCCTGTTGAAGCGGGCCCTGCAACTGCTGCGGGAAGCGGAACAGCCGATGTTTCTGTTCGTCATAACCATGGAAGCGCATGGGCCCTGGCTTGCGGGACGTTTTCCGGAAAGCGCATGGAGAAACGCCTCGCCACTTGCCTGCTATATCCGTCACCTGCACAGCCTGGATAGGGGGGTGGGCGCGGTGTTGGAGAATGCCGCTTCTCTGCGGCGGGAG
>JAFPZV010000230.1 GCA_017417085.1 Deltaproteobacteria bacterium
AAAAAAAGGACCTCCGTGGAAGCCCAAAATACAAAAAGACGGTTATTGCTAACCGTCTTTTCGCCCGGCAAATGCTCAGCGAATCGCCCGGCATTCTTTAAAAATGGAACGAATCGGGAATTACCTTATCCAGATTGGCCGCCGTTGCCTCTACCTTCTTGCGCGCAACCAGGCCATTTATGGAGCCCAGTGAAAGCAGATGCGCATAAATCAGCCCCATGAAGGGCCGCAAGGCCAGGTACTCCTCATTGGAAAGCTCTCCCAGACTCTTTTCATTCACCATCTGTACGCCTTCCAGCTTGAAATTCTTGTCACCCGCCGCATTGATCCGCATATTGAAAGGCGTCAGGAGATGCTTTTCTTTCAGAATCGCGGCAAAACGTTTCGAAATCTGCGCGGAGCGATGATACTCGCTGATAAATTTGAAAAATTTTTCCATTACCGGCGCACGCTTGCCATCTTCGGTGAAAAGCGGCTCCCCGCCTTCATCCGCCAAAAGACCGCTCTCTTCGTCGATACACAGCACCAGACGCTCCTTGCCTTCCTCGTCGCCTTCCACCTTGGGAGCCTGGGCAAAAATGAACGGATAACGGCGAACTGTCGCCGGAATGTACTCGGCACGCCACTTGCCCAAAGAGTTGACAAAAAGATTTTCCTCCCTGCCCAGTCCCATCAGCAAAAAGGGCGATATCTCTCCGCCATATTCGGCAAACACTATGGGATAGATGTGCATTGCGGCGGAAAATTCCGCAACCACCGCGGGAATGAGGGTTTGCTTGGCTGCAAACGCATAGGAAGAAACCGGAAGAAGACGTTTTTTACCGTGCTGCGAGAAAGTCAGCGGAACAATTTTGGCCATGTCAACAACCTCCCTTTCAGAAAACTCTTTAAAAAGTCACCCGTCACACTTCTGTATCAAAAAAATCCCTGGTGAAGCCTCATGCCACCCCGTTCTTCAACCCGCGACTTCACCGGGAACATGCTCAAACACCCGTTCAATCCGCAAAGCCCGGCCCGTTTCGATATCAATTTCCGCAACCAGGCCGTTCAATATCAGTTGCCGGCAGGCCGGTTCGAACCGGACCGGACGCTGCGTCAAAAAGCGCTGAAGCGGTTTCTCCTTCTGAAAGCCGATGACGCCATCCCATCCGCCCGTCATTCCCAGATCCGTTATGTAAGCGCTGCCCTGCGGCAGGATGCGCTCGTCGGCGGTCTGAACATGCGTATGGGTTCCGGCCAGCACCGACACCCGCCCGTCCAGATAGTAGCCAAGCGCCATTTTCTCGCTGGTGGTTTCCGCGTGAAAATCGGCCAGGATAATCTTCGTCTCCTCGGAAAGCCGCTCAATCTCCCGATCGGCCGCCAGGAACGGACAATCCAGGGCATTCATAAAGACCCGTCCTTCCAGATTCAGCACCCCGACCTTGACGCCGGAGATGCTCGTAAAAACGCCGGAGCCACGGCCCGGAGCCGGGTCCGGATAGTTGGCGGGGCGCAGGACACGCCCTTCCTCTTCCAGAAACGGCATCATTTCCTTCTTGCCCCAGATATGGTTGCCGCTTGTCAGCACATCGACGCCCGCGTCAAACAGCTCGATGGCCACGGTCGGAGTCAGCCCCATGCCGGCAGCGGCATTTTCGCCATTCGCCACCACGAAATCGACCCGGTGGCGCTGCACGATCTGCCGTAAGGCACGGTCCAGGGCACAGCGGCCGGCCCGGCCGACAATATCCCCGACGAGCAAAGCTGTAAGTGTTCCGGCACTCATCGCGCGTAATCCACAGCCCGGGTTTCCCGAATCACGTTGACCTTGATCTGGCCGGGATAGGTCATCTCCTGTTCGATCTTGCGGGCGATCTCGTGCGCCACTACCTGCGCCTGCGCATCGGAAACGCCGTCGCTGTCAACCATCACGCGGATTTCCCGGCCCGCCTGAATGGCAAAGCAGCTGCTGACCTCGGGGAAAGAGGTCCCAATACGCTCCAGATCCTCCAGTCGCTTCACATAGGTTTCCAGCATTTCGCGGCGCGCGCCAGGACGGGCGCCGGAAAGCGCATCCGCGGCCTGCACCAGCACCGCCAGAACCGTCTGCGGATGCTCATCCTCGTGATGCGCCGCCACCGCATGGACAATCGCCGGCGATTCCCCATATTTTTTCAGGATATCCGCGCCGATAACCGCGTGCGACCCCTCTATCTCGTGATCCACCGCCTTCCCCAGATCATGCAGCAAGCCGGCCCATTTGGCCTGCTTGACGTTCACGCCAAGTTCCGCCGCCATGATGCCGCACAGAAAGGCCACCTCAATGGAGTGCTGCAGCACATTCTGCCCGAAGGAAGTGCGGTACTTGAGACGTCCCAGCAGCTTGACAATCTCCGGGTGGGCGCCATGCACGCCGATATCGAAAGTCGCCCGCTCGCCAGCCTCGCGGATGGTCTTGTCCACCTCCTCACCGGCCTTCTTGACCATCTCCTCGATACGCGCCGGATGGATGCGGCCATCCGCAATCAGGCGTTCCAGCGCCAGCCGCGCCACTTCCCGCCGTACCGGGTTGAAACCCGACAAAATTACCGCTTCCGGCGTATCGTCAATAATCAGATCAATGCCAGTGGCCGCTTCGATGGTGCGGATATTGCGGCCTTCCCTGCCGATGATCCGCCCCTTCATCTCGTCGGAAGGCAAGGGCACGACACTGACCGTGCGTTCCGCCACATAATCGCCGGCATAGCGCTGGATCGCCAGGGCAATGCACTCCTTGGCCTTCTTGTCGGCGGTTTCACGGGTCTCGTCTTCCATCTGCTTGATATATTTGGCGCAGTCATGCCGGGCCGCGCTTGTCATCTCCTCCATAAGCTGCTTCTTGGCATCAGCGGCGCTCAGATTGGAGAGGCTCTCCAGCTTCTCCCGCTGCCGGGCAACCAGTTCTTCGGCTTCGCGCTCCTTTTGCTGAACACGCTCCTCCTTTTCGGCAATCGCTTTCTCCTTCTTGCCGAGTTCCATATCGCGCTCATCCAGCTGACCGGACTTGCGATCCAGATTTTCCTCTTTTTGCAGCAGGCGCCGCTCCTTCGCCTGAAACTCCCGGCTCTGTTCCTTGACTTCGTTATCCCATTCCACCTTGGCCTGGAAGACCGCATCCTTGGCCTGAATCTGGGCCTCCCTACGAATCGTTTCCGCTTCCATTTTGGCCGCTTCCACAATCTGGCCGGCGGCCAGCTGCGCATCTTTCATCCGGGACTGGCAAAAGTAAAAGCCCAGCGCGCCGCCCCCGCATAGCGCCAACACCATGACAAAAATCAAGAACAAGGTCTCCAAAATATCCTCCCGAAAAACCGTCTATCCGTTTTGAACAAAAACAACTCGCGCCTCGGTGACAATCAGCTGCACCGGTACATCATGCGCTTCTCCGAAAAGAGCGGGCACCAGCTGCCCCTCATAGCAAAGGCCTGCCCGCAGGCCGGCCGGTTTCTCCCTGGAAAGCACGCGATCGTAATATCCCTTTCCATAACCCAGGCGCCAACCAGACAGTGAAAAGGCCACGCCCGGCATAATCAGCAGGTCCAACTCCGAAACCGCGACCGTATCCTTTCCAACGGGTTCCGCCACGCCAAACGAACCGCGCTGCAGATCCTCCAGGGACGTCACCGTCACGAATTCCATATCCTCTCCGCAGACCCGCGGATAGGCGACACGCTTGCCGCAGCTCACAGCGGCGGCAAAGATGGCGGCTGTCGGCACTTCACCGCGCACCGGGCTGTAGATGCCAATCGTGCGGGCACGGCAAAAGGCTTCCAGCGCGATCACGCGCCGGGCAGCAGCTTCCCCGTACTGGCGCCGTACAGTTTCGGGCAGCCCCGAACGCCACTCCAGTATCTGCTTCCTGACATCTTGTTTGGACATACAGCACAAGCATCCACGCTTCGTGGAAAAGAACTTTTCCGGCACACTTTGGAAAAGCCTGAAGAGGACAAGCGTTTCAAGGAAAGAGAATCAGTTGGGGGGGGAAATTATTCCCGAAAGGAAACTAAAACATCCATCCAGGAAAAATCCTGGAATTTTCATGTGTTTGCGCTTTCCAGCACGAATTTTTCCTCTATCTCCCGTTTCGCAAACACCTTCCGATCGCTGAACTGCTTTTACTATATGAAAAAGCCTCTTCCCGCACCTTTGCGGGACAAAAGCATACTCTTTCCCTTTTCCCGTTCTTTCCTTCAATCCTTCTTCAAAAAAACCACTTCCCGGATCGTTTTTCCAATTTCCGCGCCGCGCTTCCCCACATCATTTGGAAATAAATATGTAATGTTAAAAGCCCGGCGCAACAAAGTCAAACGCTTTCAGGTTTTGTCAAACAGCGCGGTCACAAAGAGATGCGGATCGAAGGGCCGCAGATCGTCCACGCCCTCTCCGGTGCCGATATAGCGGACCGGAATGCCCAGTTCGCTTCCCACCGCCACGATCATTCCCCCGCGTGAAGTGCCGTCGAGCTTGGTCAGGGCCACACCGGAAACCTCCACCGCTTCATAAAACTGCCGGGCCTGCACCAGGGAATTCTGCCCCAGGGTGGCATCAAGCACCAGAAGGGTTTCATGCGGAGCACCGGGAACCTCGCGGGAAACCACCCGGCGAATCTTCCGCACCTCCTCCATCAGGTTGGATTTGGTATGCAGCCTTCCGGCCGTATCCAGAATAACCACGGAGGCCCCCCGCGCCACCGCCGCCCGCACCGCGTCAAAGGCCACGCCGGCGGGATCGGCTCCCGGCGTATGGCTGACGATGTCGGCTCCGGCCCGCTGCGCCCATACCGTCAACTGTTCCGCAGCCGCCGCGCGGAAGGTGTCGCAGGCGCCCAGCACGACCTTTTTCCCTTCCCGCGTCAGCCGATGCGCCAGCTTGCCAATCGTGGTCGTTTTGCCCACGCCGTTCACGCCAACCACCATCAGCACAAAAGGCGAAACGCCATTAAAATCCAGCGGCTTTTCACCACGCCGCAGACAGTTTTCCATTTCCTCCATCAAGGCCGCACGCAAGGCGTCGCCCTGCCCGATTCCCTCCTTCCTGCAGCGCTCCTCAAGCACCTTGCGCAGATCCATCGTGGTCTTCATGCCCACATCCGCGGAAATCAGGATTTCTTCCAGTTCCTCCCACAGATCCTCGTCGACCTTCCGGGAGCCTCCCAAAAGATCGTCCAGCCGCTTCACGAACAGGCTCCGGGTCTTGGCCAGCCCCGTTTTGACCCGCTCCAGCAGCACAGGAGCCGATTCCGGCTCCATCACACTTTCCGTTTTTTCCTCAACCGCAGCGGTTTCGGCAACTTCAGCCGCCGCTTCCGGCGCTTCGGCCGCTTCGGAAACAGCCGCCGGTGCTTCAGGCTCCCCGGCAGACGTTTCTGCAGCAGCTTCAGATCTTTCGGAAGGCGCGGCGGGAAGCGCTTCCGCCCCCTCCCGCACCTGTTCCGGCATCCGCCGTTTCCGTTTCAACAAGGCCAGAACAGCCTTGAACTTTTCGGCAAAGGTCCGCGGCGTTTCCCTTCCGGGAGCCGAACGCAGCGCATCCCGCCAGCGTGGAAGAGAAAAGCCTAGCAGTACCATCACCACGCACTGTGCAACTATCACCAACGATGCATAAGCCAGCAAATCGTTCATATGCCCACCACCCTTCTCTGCGACTGCTTCCCAAAGACTTCATATTATTTAAGCCCCGGCAGTTCCAGGGTAGCAATCATAGCAAACAAGCCATTTTCATAAAAACAATTTTTCTTCCGGGAAAACGCGTTTATATTAGCCTGAATTTCCATTTTTTCCAGACATGCATGCCTATGAAGTACATCGTAAAAAAACTTGTGGCACTGGGCAAAGTGCTGATGGTCGTCATCCCGCTGCTCCTGTCGCTGTCCGCCCTTCTCCGCTTCACGCTGGAGCGTTTCGATCTCCGCAGCTACACCCAGGCGGCGCTGGAGACGGCAGTCGGTCCGGTCTCATTCCGGGACTGGGAATTCCGCCTCTCGCCGTTTCCGGAACTGATCTGCTACGACATCCACAGCACCGCCGCAGCCGATTACGGCGTCGATCAGCTTCAGCTGGCCAGCCTGCACCTGCGTCCGCAGTTATGGAAACTCCTCCACGGCCAGCTTGTCCTTGACGAAATCATCCTGAAAAAACCTGTGGTTCAGATAGATCAGGCCAAGTTGCGCGCGGCGCTCGCGCAAAGAACCGAATCGTCCGCCCATTTTTCGCGCATTCACCTGAAAAAGATCCGCATAGCCGACGGCTCCGCCACGCTGAAACCGGAAGGCGCGCGTAAAGCGCTCACGATCCGCTCACTGGACGGGTCTTGGCAGCAAAAAGGCAACCTGACGCAATTTTCCGGCAAAATCGCGCAGGAGCAGGCGGCAGACGCCTCATTTTCCGGGAACATGAGCCTGACGGAGGCACCTCTCTGGCGTGACTGGACAGTGATGGCACAATGCCATTTCCAGCAGCTTTCCGGGCCTTTTCTGAGCACCATGCTGGCCCTGCCCGACACCCGTCTGGATGGTTCCTTCGACCTCCAGGCCAGCGCCCACGGCCAGCCCGCTACCGGCCTCGCAGTGGAAATCCAGCTCACCGGCGATCCACGTCTCGTTGTCCATGAGCAGAAGTTTCCCGTGCTGGCGCCCTGTACGCTTGACACCCTCTGGATCAGCTCCCAGGACATGCAAAGCTTTCCCGTCCTGGACTTGCGTTTTCCCAAGATGGTCATAAATGGCGCCATGCACCTGAAGCCCGGTCCACAGGGCCTTTTGCTCAACGGCACGTTGACAAGCCCCCTGTGCGACCTGTCGCCCTGGCTTCCGCAAAAGGTCCGCCCTTTCATCAAAAGGGGCAAGGTGGCCATCAGCTCCTGCACCTTGCAGGGAAAGCTCCCGCAGGCTCTGATACCGGTTCAGCTTGACGCGCATCTGGAACAGTTCGAAATCGCCCTGCCCAACGGCGATACCCTGAAACAGGGCTCGGGCGAGCTGCACGCCACCCCGGAAAAAATCCTGCTGGAAAACGGCCGCTTTGCCTGGAACAAGCTGCCGCTTACCTTTAATGCCGCGCTGGAAGACTGGAAAAACGTTCCCGCACTGACAGCCCGCGCCGTTGTGCCGCTCGCGCATTTGGGCGCCCTGCTGCCCAATACCGCCTTCAAACCGCGCCTGCCCGCAACGCTTGCGGTAGAACTTGGCGCCCTCTGGAAGGAAAAAAGCAAGAGCGCCCACCTGCAGCTGAAAACCGACATCCGCGAAATCCTGGTCAAAAATGGTTTGGATCTCCTGGGAAAACTGCTTCTGGAGGGAGACATCGGCCCGGAGGGCTGGAAGCTCACCAGGGGTGAACTGAACGCCGGCATGTTCCGTCTCAATGCCACCGGCGCGGGAAAAAAGACCAATCCGCGGGATTTCAGGCTGCGCCTGCAGCTTGCCGATCTGGAGCTCGCCTCCCTGGTCAAACTGGAACCCCGGCTGCAGCGCTTCCGGCTTCAGGGGCAGGCAAGCGCCGACATCGATCTGGGCGTCACCCCGAAAAAGCCGCCCGCTTTTTCAGGAAAACTGCGCCTGAACAAGGCGGGCCTGCACACCATCGACATGCTGGCAGATCTCAACAACATTTCCGGCACGATTGATTTTACTCCCGACAGCGCAAGCGCCCGGGAGCTCAGTGGACGGATTGGCACTTCGGCGATACGCGCTTCCGCCACGCTCAAAGATTTCAGGCAGCCCAAACTGCGCATCAGCCTTTCCAGCCCGAAGGCGCGGGCGGACGAACTGGTGTTCCGCTCCGATCAGGACTACGTGTACAATGTGAACGGAGCTCTCGCCATCCAAAATGACGAGATTCTTTTTGAAAACATTTCCGTCGCGCTCAGGCAGGGCACAAAGGCCACGGTTAACGGTTTTGTACGCCACTTCAGCAAACCGGAAGTCTTTCTGCGCATCGTTTCGGAGAACGCCGTGATCGACGAGGTCATCGATCTCTGGAGAGCTCCCAAACGCCCCAAACCCAAGGAGGATTCGGGCGACAAGGACGTTGCTCTCGCCATCGAAACGGCAGCCGCCAAGGGTTCCATTCTTGGCCTGCCGTTTCACGACGCCAAAGGAGAACTGCATCTGCGCGACAAACTGGTGGTGATCCATCCGATAACGCTGCACTGCGGCCAAGGCTACGGGATCGGTCAAGTCCTCATTGATCCGCGTTCAAAAGGGCCGGCACGGCTGCGTATTTCCAGCCATCTGGAAGATTTTGACGCCGAAACCCTCAGCACGAAGCTGCTGCGCATCTCCAGCATCGCCACCGGCCGTCTGCGGGGAGATATACTGCTCGAATGCCCGGCGGACGCCAATTTTCTGCCAACCTCCCGCGGGCGTTTCCACGGGGAAATCCACAGCGGCGTGCTCAAACAGTTTCACATTATTTCCAAGGTGTTCTCGCTGCTGAACGTTTCCCAACTCTTCAAAATGCAATTCCCCGACATGGCAAAGGAAGGGATGCCCTTCACCACGGTGAGCGCCTCACTTTCGCTGGAAAAAGGCGTGCTTTCCTCCGACGACGTGCTGATCGACAGTGACGCCATGAAGATCTCCATGACCGGCAAGGCCGACCTTGTCCATGATAAAATTGACGCGACGGTAGGCATCAGCCCCTTGGGAACAGTAGACAAACTCATCAACAACATCCCCATCGCCGGCTGGGTGCTGGGCGGCAAGGAACAGTCGCTGCTTCTTGCGCTCTTCAAAGTGGACGGACCCGTTTCCGACCCAGATGCCGACATGGTTCCGGTCCGCTCCGTCTCCAGCAAGGCTGTGGGCATCTTCCGCCGCCTGTTGCATCTGCCTGTCAAGATCTTCAAGTCGCCGGGTGAAGTTCTCAACAATCAGTGAGAAAAGCGCCCCTGACGAAAAAGATGGGGCCTATGGCCAACATGCAACGTTACCAGACCGGGGAAAAGTCTTTTCTGCACAATTTTGACGCAACCGGCAGCACGCATTAGCTCGCGGAAACGGGCATCATCCGGAAACTCCTCAATTGAGCGTGCCAAATAGCGATAGGCCTGGGGATCGGAAAAACGCCCCGCCACAAGGGGCAGCACATACCGGCAGTAGCCGCGGCAGAGAAGACGCCATCCCGGAAAGATGGGCGGCGAAAACTCCAGCACCACCAGCCGTCCACCCGGCTTGAGTACACGGACAAGTTCGGAAAGCCCTTTCGGGCGGTTTTCGACATTGCGGATGCCAAAGGCGATGAGCGCCGCGTTGAAGGTTCGATCGGGGTGCGGAATCGCCTCGCAGGAAGCCAGCACCGGAAAGATCCGCGCGCGCAGGCCCTGCCGGCGGATCTTTTCCGCACCGCGCTCCAGCATGGCAGATGTGAAATCTTCGGCCACGATCCTTGCCCGGGGGAAACGGCGGGCAACAGCCAACGCGATGTCCGCGGTTCCACAGGCCATATCCAGCACCAGCGGCGCCTCGCCCTTAAGGCGCAGGGCCGCCACCGCCCGTCGCCGCCAGCCGAAGTCAAGCCCCAGCGACAGCAAGTGGTTCAAAAAATCGTAGCGCGCGGCCACCGCCGTAAACAGTGCGCGGAGAGCGCGGGGGTTCCTCTCGGCATCGCCGATTTTGCACGATCTGTTTCCGGTACGCATGAGGCAGACCTACAATCAAAAAGCAAAGAGGAAAACAACAAAAATCCAAAAAATGAAGTCAGCGCCCATGCCTGGGTTACACCCGGGGAACTTTCCGGCTACGAGTTTCCGGAGGCGGACGACGCCATCGTCGCCCGCCTGCAGCATGAGTAGAACCGGAAAAATGGAGCTTCAACCCGCCAGCGGCAAAAGCTTCACGGTTACTTTCGTGACTTGTCGATCTTGGCCCAGCTGTCCTTCAGCGTGACCGCGCGGTTGAACACCAGATGGCCGGGGGCGCTGTCACGGCTGTCGGGGCAGAAGTAGCCCAGCCGCTCGAACTGCCAGCAACGCCCGCTGGCGGCATCGCGCAGGGAGGGCTCCACCTTGCAGCCCTCCAGCACTTCCAGCGAATGCGGGTTGAGATGGGTCTTGTAGTCGACGCTCTTGTCCGCGCACGGATCCTCGACATCGAACAGCCTATCGTAGAGGCGCACCTGGGCGTCCAGCGCGTGGCGCGCCGACACCCAGTGGATGATCCCCTTGACCTTGCGGCCGTCGGCGGGAGCGGCGTTCAGCGTGGCCGGATCATGGGTGCAGCGCAGTTCCACCACCTCGCCCGAATCATCGTGGATCACCTCCACACAGCGAACGATATAGGCGTAGCGCAGGCGTACTTCCCGCCCCGGTGCCAGGCGGAAATACTTGGGCGGCGGATCGTCCATAAAATCGTCCCGCTCAATGTACAGCTCGCGGGCAAAGGGCACGGTACGCGTTCCCATCGAGGCGTCGGAGGGATGGCAGAGAGCCTCCAGTTCCTCCACCCTGTCTTCCGGGTAATCGATGATCACCAGTTTCAAAGGACGCAGAACCCCCATGGCTCTGGGAGCGTTCTTTTCCAGATCCTCGCGCAGGCAGAACTCCAGCAGGCCCATGTCCACGCAGCTGTCACGTTTGGCCACGCCCACCCGCTCGCAGAAGTTGCGCACGGCGGCCGGCGTATAACCGCGGCGCCGGATTCCGCTTAAGGTCGGCATGCGCGGATCATCCCAGCCGCTGACGTAACCGCCGGTCACCAGTTCAATAAGTCTGCGCTTGCTCAACACGGTGTAGTTGATGTTGAGACGGGCAAATTCTATTTGCTGCGGATGACAGGGCACCGGCAGCTGATCGAGCACCCAGTCGTACAGGGGACGATGGTCCTCGAATTCCAGCGTACAGATCGAGTGGGTAATGCCTTCCAGCGCGTCGGAAATGCAGTGGGTAAAATCGTACATGGGATAGATGGGCCAGGCATCGCCGGTGCGGTGGTGACTTTCGTGGCGGATGCGGTAGATCACCGGATCCCGCATATTGAGGTTGGGCGAAGCCATGTCGATTTTGGCACGCAGCACATGGGTGCCATCGGGAAATTCGCCCGCGCGCATTCTCTGGAAAAGATCGAGATTTTCCTCCACCGTACGGTTGCGATAGGGGCTTTCCTTGCCCGGCTGCGTCAGCGTGCCGCGATATTCGCGCATCTCTTCCGCGTTCAGCGAACAGACGTAGGCCTTGCCCTGACGGATCAGTTCGCAGGCAAACTCGTAGAGTTTCCCGAAATAGTCGGAGGCATGGTAAAAATGATCGCCCCACTCGAAGCCCAGCCAGCGCACATCTTCCTGAATCGACTCCTCGTACTCCACATCCTCCTTGCCAGGATTGGTGTCATCGAAACGCAGATGGCAGACGCCGTGATAGTCGCGGGCCAAACCGAAATTGAGGCAGATCGACTTGGCGTGGCCAATGTGCAGATAGCCGTTCGGCTCCGGAGGAAAACGGGTTACAACCTTCCCCCCGTTCTTGCCGCTTTGCAAATCGCCGTCAATAATGGCACGAACGAAGTTGGAGGGCGCCTCCTCCGGCTGTTTCGCCGTTCCATCCCTGAACTCATCCATAAGTGTTCCCCCTTTTTTTGCTTTTTGCAGATAGTGTTGTTTTTTTATATACGGGATGAAGAACATAAAAAACAAGAGTATCATCCCGTATCCGGCGTATTCCCCGATATCTGGACAGAACGAAAAGGAGATTTCCGCATGGCGGCAACGGTCGGACAGTGGTTTCAGTCCCTGAAGAAGCTTGAGCAATTCGATTTTGACGATTTTTTCAGGAAGGAGCGGCTTGAAAAAAAGGAGTGGCTCTGGAAAGAAGGCGATCCCGCGCGGGCTCTGGTCTTCATCCTCTCCGGCGCCATCAGGCTTTCACGGGAAAGCGAATTCAAGGGGCGTGAAATCGTCACCGGCATCGTAACGGCCGGCAACCTGCTGGGTGCGGCCAATATCCTGGACGGCGGGTCCCAGGCCGTTTCCGCGATTGCGCTGGAGGAAAGCACCTTTCTGATGCTGGATCGGGAACACTTCGCCCGCCTGCTGCGCGACTATCCGCAGGCCGGCATGGAACTGCTCACGCTGCTTGTCCAGGCGGTTTCCGCCCAGTACGATCAGATCGTCACCCGGCTGGCGTCCATCTTCTAGGCGAAGGCCGTTTCCTTTGTCCTGAAGCTTTTCTTTATGGAGCCCCAGGTCAGGTTCCTGCGGGCCGCTCCTCTCCGTTGCGCAGAATCCGTCTGATAAGCTCGGTGGTGGAATGGCCGGCCACAAAGGGGATGATTGCCACCCGGCCGCCGTAGCTTTCCACCAGCTCGCGCCCCACCACCTGATCCGCGGTATAGTCGCCGCCCTTCACCAGAATGTCGGGATGACGCGTCCCTATCAGCTCAAGCGGCGTGTCTTCGTCGAAAACCG